>NZ_JAYFPU010000047.1:0-1919 GCF_034927525.1 Christensenella sp. | reverse complement strand
CCTGCCTTACCACTTGGCTATGGCGCCATATGGAGCGGAAGACGAGATTCGAACTCGCGACATTCGCCTTGGCAAGGCGACGCTCTACCACTGAGCCACTCCCGCATGGGTAATAAAAAAAAGAACTTGGCGACCTGGAAGAGACTCGAACTCTCGACCTCTAGCGTGACAGGCTAGCGTTCTAACCAACTGAACTACCAGGCCATAAATGTAATGGTGGGAGTAACAGGGCTCGAACCTGTGACCCTCTGCTTGTAAGGCAGATGCTCTCCCAGCTGAGCTATACTCCCACACATTTATGCTGCACATGTTTTGAACAGCGCATGTATTATTTTATTATAAAAGGTATGTCCTGTCAACCTGTTTTATGAAAAAAATACTATCTTCTGTTCTGCAATTCCGCAAATAATTCTGGAAGCGTAAGTCCTTTTTCATTCATCAGCACAAGCAGGTGGTATAAGAGGTCTGCCGCTTCATAACGCAGCTCGTCCGTTCCCGGATTTTTAGAGGCAATAATAACTTCTGCACTCTCCTCGCCTACTTTTTTCAGGATTTTGTCGATCCCCTTTTCAAATAAGTAATTTGTATACGAACCTTCTTTTGGATTTATTTTCCTGTCGGCGATCAGGTCATATAGCTCGTACAACAGAGACGAATTGGCCGCTTCTTTGCTATCCTGCACCTGATTGAAGAAACAGGAATACTTGCCCGTGTGGCACGCCACGCCAGTTTGCTTCACCTGAAGAAGCACGCAATCACCGTCGCAGTCAAGGCTGACACTCACGATTTTTTGCACATTGCCGGAGGTCTCCCCTTTTTTCCAAAGCTGCTGGCGTGAACGCGAATAATAGTGCGCGTATCCCGTTTCCAGCGTCTTATCAAACGCCTCCTTGTTCATGTATGCCTGCATCAGTACAACGCCTGTATCGGCCTCCTGCGCGATCGCAGGCACAAGCCCGTCTTGTCCAAATTTGATTTCCATATCCATTGTTACTCACTCCTTACAGCGATATTTCTGCCCCTTAAATATTCCTTCACTTCACGGATCGTCAGTTCCTTATAGTGGAACAATGACGCCGCAAGCACTGCGCTTGCATCCGCTTCTAAAATCACCTGTGCAAAGTCTTCGAGCTTGCCCGCACCGCCCGAAGCGATGACAGGGACATTGACGATGCTGCTGATTGCCTTTGTCAGCTCGATATCATACCCGTTTTTTGTGCCGTCAGAATCCATGCTTGTCAGCAGTATTTCGCCCGCCCCGAGCTGTGTTGCCTTCCTTGCCCATTCAATAGCGTCCATGCCGGTGTTCAAGCGTCCGCCGTTCAAGAATACTTCGAATTTTCCGTCATCCCTGCGCTTGGCATCAATCGCAACGACAACGCACTGGCTGCCGAACTTCATGGCGGCCTCAGTGATCAGTTGTGGGTTTTTGACCGCCGGGGAATTGATAGATATCTTGTCCGCCCCGCACTTCAAAATACGCCGAAAGTCGTCCACACTGCGGATGCCGCCGCCAACGGTCAGCGGGATAAAGACCTGCTCCGCCGTCCGCGAGACTACATTCGCCATAATACCGCGATCGTCTGACGACGCTGTGATGTCAAGAAACACCAGCTCGTCCGCGCCCTGCTCATTATATGCCTTTGCGATCTCTACCGGATCACCAGCGTCCTTCAAATCGACAAAATTCACGCCCTTGACGACACGCCCCTCGTGTACGTCAAGACACGGTATGATCCTTCTTGTCAGCATTATTTCGCCGCCTTCAATGCTTCTTCTAACGTAAATGCGCCGTCATAAAGCGCCTTACCGATGATACATCCGCACGCGCCTGTTCCTTTGATCTTGTGTAAATCCTCGAGGCTGCTGACGCCACCGGAAGCGATCAGATTAACCCATGTCTTTTTGACGATAGTTTC
>NZ_JAYFPU010000109.1:0-3071 GCF_034927525.1 Christensenella sp. | reverse complement strand
TGTGCCGTTTGAGGCACTTGAAATAAACTGAATATGTAAGGGAGCCTGCAATGACGCAGGGCTCCAATACCTTGGTGAAGAGGCCTGGGCAATGGGAATTGATGACGATTCCGATGTCCAGGTTTTTTTGTTGGAAAAAATGGAGGATATCCAGTGAAGGAAGTTATAAAAAGTGTGGGAATCGACATTGGAACATCGACCACCCAGCTGGTTTTCAGTCAATTGACCATCGAAAATCTGGCCAGCAGTTTTACCGTTCCACGGATCAGTATTGTGGATAAAACGGTGTTCTACCGATCACAAATATATTTCACCCCCCTTAAGACAGCGGATGAAATCGATGCGGAGGCGGTAAAGGCCTTGATTTTACAGGAGTATGCAGCGGCAGGAATTTCCCCCGGAGATTTAAAAACCGGGGCCGTCATCATCACCGGGGACACCGCGCGAAAGAAGAATGCGGATGCGGTCCTCCAGGCCCTTAGTGCGATGGCCGGGAATTTTGTGGTGGCCACCGCCGGCCCGGATTTGGAGTCCGTCCTTTCGGCCCGGGGTGCCGGGACGGATGTGTTGTCCCAAAAACATCACAATTGTGTGGCGAATATTGATATTGGTGGGGGAACGAGCAACATCGCCGTCTTTGACAAGGGCAAACTGATGGGGACCACTTGCCTGGATATCGGGGGACGGCTAGTATGTGTCGAGGAGGGACGGATCAGCGGGATTTACCATAAGCTAAAGGCCCTGGCCCTGGAACACGGACTCCCCCTCGAAATCGGTCAGAGTGCCGACATTGCTGTCCTGAGGCAGCTGTGCCGGCTGATGGCGGATCATTTGGCCGAGGCCCTAGGGCTGATACCCAGGGAGCCGGACCATGGGCGGCTGTATACCAACGATGGAAAACCCCTACCAGAGGGACTGAAAATCGATGCCCTCACCCTTTCCGGAGGGGTGGCAGACTGTATGAGCCAGGAAAAATGCGATGATTTTTGTTATGGAGATATTGGGGTTTTACTGGGTGAGGCCATCGGGGGCCATCCGGCCTTTCAGAAGGTAGAGCGCTATCCCGCCCGGGAGACAATCCGGGCAACGGTGGTGGGAGCCGGAAGCCATACCATGAATGTCAGCGGGAGCACCATCCATTATGTGGAAGCGGTACTTCCCATGAAGAATATCCCGATTTTAAAGCTATCCCATGAGGAGGAAGCCACTATCCCCGGTTTAATTCTGGGAATTAAGCGCCGGCTCCCCCTGTTTATCCAGGAGGATGGACCGAGCCCTGTGGCCATTGCCCTGTCGGCATCGGCCTATGAAAGCTTCCAGGACATTCAGGCCTTGGCCAGGGGAATCCTGGAGGGATGCGCCGCCATTATCCAATGGGAAATTCCCCTGGTACTGATTCTGGAGTGCGATATCGGGAAGGTCCTGGGGAATGCAGTGGACAGCATTTTAGGCGGCAAGAAGGACATTATCTGCCTGGACGGCGTGTATGCGCAGGACGGGGATTATATTGATATAGGAAAACCAGTTGCAGGAGGGAGGGTATGCCCTGTCGTTATCAAAACAATGGTCTTTAACACGTAGGCAATCGGCATTAGAGAAGGAGGAAAAACAGTGATTTTAAAAACAAAGCTATTTGGGACGACCTATTCCTTTGGGTCCCTTCGGGAGGTCATGGCGAAGGCGAACGAAGAGAAATCCGGGGATCGGTTGGCGGGAGTTGCGGCAGAATCGGCGGAGGAACGTGTCGCAGCCAAAGCCGTGCTTTCTCACATCACCCTGGGGGAGATACGGAATAATCCAGCAGTCCCCTATGAGGAGGATGAGGTTACACGCATCATCCAGGATGATGTGAATGAAAGCATTTATATGGAGCTGAAGAATAAGACGGTGGCAGAGTTCCGGGAGTGGATATTGGATGAAAAAACCGACGGGGCAATGATCCGCCGAGCCTCCCGGGGAATTACCAGCGAGATCGTGGCAGCGGTGTGCAAGCTCATGGGGAATCTGGACCTGATTTATGCAGCAAAGAAGATACGGGTTACCGCCCATTGCAATACGACCATCGGCCTGCCGGGGACGTTTTCATCACGACTCCAGCCCAACCACACCACCGACGATATCGACGGTATTATCGCCTCGACCATGGAGGGTTTTAGCCTAGGCTGTGGGGATGCGGTGCTGGGTCTGAACCCGGTGGATGATTCAGTGGAAAATGTCACCCGGGTTTTAAAGGCTTTCGATGCCTTTAAAAATGAATGGGAGATTCCCACCCAGATCTGTGTACTGGCTCACGTGACTACCCAAATGGAGGCCATCGAAAAGATGAATGCCCCCATGGATTTGATGTTCCAATCCATTGCCGGATCCCAGAAAGGCAACGAGGCTTTCGGGATTTCTGCACAAATGCTTAAAGATGGGCACGATTTAATGCTCAGCCGGGGCACCAGCACCGGTCCCAATGTGATGTATTTTGAAACCGGCCAGGGGGCAGAGCTATCCTCTGATGCGAACTTCGACTGGGATCAGCTGACCATGGAGGCCCGATGCTATGGACTGGGCAAGCGTTACAATCCATTCCTGGTCAATACCGTGGTGGGCTTCATCGGACCGGAATACCTGTACGAGTCCAAGCAGGTCATCCGGGCGGGTCTGGAGGATCACTTCATGGGTAAGCTTACAGGGGTGTCCATGGGCTGTGATGCCTGTTACACCAACCATATGAAGGCGGACCAAAATGATATTGAAAATCTGGCCACTTTGTTGGTGGCCGCTGGGTGTAATTATATCATGGGGGTTCCCCAGGGGGATGACTGTATGCTCATGTATCAATGTACAGGGTACCATGAAGCGGCAGCCCTTCGGGAGGTTTTCAACCTTCGTCCCACGGCCCCCTTTGATGCCTGGATGGAGAAAATGGGCTTTTCAGAAAATGGAAGATTGACTCCCTTAGCCGGGGATGCCTCGGTCTTCGTTAAATAGTCAGGAGAGTGTGATGATTAGTGAACAAGAATTGAGGAAAATCGTCAAGGATGTCATCGCCGGGATGGATATTTCAGGAACCACCCAGGAGA
>NZ_JAYFPU010000245.1:0-14119 GCF_034927525.1 Christensenella sp. | reverse complement strand
GTCGCGCAGCATGATGCCGCACAGGTCGGTTGTCGCGCCCGTCGCGTAGATGCTTCCGCGAAATCCGTTGCGGTATAAAAGAGGCAACAGGCCAGAATGGTCGATGTGCGCGTGCGTCAGTAAGACGCAGTCGACGTCCGTGGCGGAAAAAGGCAAGGTTTGACTCCGGTATTCGTCGGGGCCTTGCTTCATGCCGCAGTCGATCAATATGTTTTTACCGCACGCTTTCAAAAAATAGCAGCTGCCCGTGACTTCGTGCGCAGCGCCAAAAAAATTCAGGTTCATGGAGGAGCCTCCCTTTGTTGATGTGTCTATATTTCATTTTAAAGGGGGCGGGGTGTAAAAACAAGTGGAAATGTGGTAAGATAATAATGATATTTTATGATGCGGAGGAAAGAAAAATGAGTAAAATGCAGGAAGTGCAAAAGGAAATGATCGCCGCGATGAAGGCGAAGGATACAGAACGCAAAGAGACGCTGACGCTGCTTTTGTCCGCGATGAAGGCGAAGGAAAAGGACAAGCGTGAAGATTTGAGCGACGAAGAGGAAAACACGATCATTTTAAAAGAAGTCAAGCAGGCGGAGGAAAGCCTTGCGGGCGCGAAGAAAGCCGAACGTCAGGACTTGATCGATATGAACGAGAAGCGGATCGCCGTCTTGAAGGAGTTTGCGCCCGTTCAGATGGATGAGGAACAGATACGCAAGGTCATCGATGACGTTTTTGCGAAGCTGGACATCGGTCAGGCAACGCCGCAGGATAAGGGCAGGATCATGAAGGAGCTGATGCCGCTTGTGAAGGGCAAGGCCGACGGCGGACTGGTGAATAAGCTGGTCGGGGAAAAGATGCAATAACAAAAAAACGCGGAAGACCGCGTTTTTAGTTTGCCTGTGTCTTGCGTTCCTGTATTTGCCTGCGGATAAAGGTAGATAAGAAGCCGATCACCGCGGACACCATTGCAAAGCCAAGGCCGGTATACAAGACCCCTAAGTATACGTGCGGCAAAACATTGAGGGAACGAAGCACGATGCCAAAGGTGATCATGCACGCCATGATGATATAGCCTCTAACATCAAAAAAGGCAAATGCGCAAATTTTGTCCTTCTCAAATGCGTCGATGCGTTTCATATGTTTTTTATACAAACGGTAAAATACAAATTTGAAAAATAGGAAAAAAATGACCGCCGCGATCAAGATGCACAGCCAAGGCATCGTCCAGTTTTCCACCATGGAGGGAATGCCGATGGACAGTACGGCTGTTGATGCGATGCCCCATACGATGCCCGCGAGCAGCGGAAGGAATTTTTTGTGGATGCGCGGGGCGTGGTCTAAATTGATCTTTCCTTTTGTCATAGACTCTACCTTCTTGTGTTTTTCTTACATCATAACAAATAACCAGCGAAGCGGGAAGCGAAACAAAACGCAAATTTGCCGTTGACTTCGCCCGGGGGCTATGGTAGCATAAAGGTCATAATGAATATTCCGTGAGGGAGTAGTTGGCATACGGCAAGCCGTGTGCGGCAAGTCAACATACTGGTGGGAACGCCTGGCTTGCCTTGATTAACGAGACTCATGTATCGCTTGTTTGGCGGATACGTGAAGTCTTTTTTATTTTGACGGAGAGACTGGGTATCGCTTAGAGCGGTATCCGGTTTTTTATTGCTATGGAACATCCGGCCACGATAGCGCGTAATGCGGACGCGTGTGGCACATTTCGTTTGGGAGGAACGGTATGCAGGCATTTTTAGAGACAGGCAGACAGACGGTGGCGCGGCTCGGTACGGACGTACAGCGGGGACTCAGCGACACGGGGGTAGCGGACAGCAGGCAAAAATACGGCGTGAATGAATTTACGCGGGAAAAACCGCCATCGCTGTTAAAGCGACTAAAGGATGCCGCCACAGAACCTATGATCATTATGCTGATCGTGGCAGGGATCATCGCGCTTGCGGTCAATATTGCGCGCAGCGCAAGCGGCGGGGAAGCAGATTTTTTGGAATGTGTGGGTATTTTTGTCGCGATCTCGCTTTCGGTCGTGATCACCGTCATCATGGAGGGTAAAAGCGCAAAGGCGTTTGAGGCGCTGAGCGCGATCAATGAGGATATCCTCGTGCGCGTGGTGCGCAACGAGCAGATACAGCTGATCCCGCAAAAAGAGGTGGTGGTGGGAGACATCATCCATCTGGAGACGGGGGACAAGCTCCCTGCTGATGGGCGGCTTATCACAAGCAAGGGGCTTTATGCCGACGAAGCGTCGCTTACGGGGGAGAGCGTTCCCGCGGAAAAAGACGCAGAAGCGGTGTTCGGGGACGAAAAGACGCCGGTTGCGGAGCGTGTGAATATGCTGTATTCAGGCTGCTTTATAACGGGCGGCAGCGGCATAATGGTCGTGACTGCCGTGGGGGATGGGACAGAGTTCGGCAAGATCGCGCAGGAGCTTTCGGGCGCACAAAAAGCGAACACACCCTTGCAGGACAAGCTTGCTAAGCTGGGCAAACTGATCACCATGCTGGGCGCGATCGCGGCGGCGATCGTTTTTACGATACAGGTCATTATCTTCGTATCGAGCGGCACGGCGTCCCTTGACACGATATCTGAGGCGTTCATTACGAGTATCGTGCTTATTGTTGCGGCGGTGCCGGAGGGACTGCCCACCATCGTTGCGGTGTCGCTTGCTTTGAATATCATCAAGATGGCAAAGCAAAACGCGCTCGTCAAAAAGATGGTCGCGTGCGAAACGGTGGGAAGCATCAACGTCATATGCTCTGATAAGACGGGTACGCTGACACAGAACAGGATGACGGTTCTCGCGGTGGGAACGGACGAGGGCATCGTGAAGCCGGAGGAACTGAAGAATAAAGCATTGCTGCACAACTTCTGCCTCAACGGGACGGCGGACTTAAGCTGCAGCGTTTCTGCGGACTTCATTGGTAACCCGACGGAATGCGCGCTTCTCGTGGCGGCGCAAAAGAGCGGATATGATTACCGGCAGATGCGTGACGCAAAAGAGATCGCGTGCGTGTTCCCGTTCAGCTCGGAAACCAAAAATATGACGACGATCGTAAGTGAGGACGCAAAGAACATTGCGTATACCAAGGGAAGCCCGGAAAAAGTATTGGCGATGTGCGAAATGGACGAGGCGCACAAACGGCGTATTGAAGCGGATATGCTTGCTTATCAGGAAAAAAGCTGCCGTGTGATTGCATTTGCGCACAAAGAGCTTGCGGCGATGGAGGACTACGAGAGCGGCAGGCAGGTGATCGAGAGCGGCATGTGTTACGATGGGTTTACGGCGATAACAGACCCGCTGCGCGAGGATGTGCTGGCGGCGGTGGAGCGCTGCCGCAGCGCGGGTATCGGTCTGAAAATGCTAACGGGCGATAATATTGTGACGGCGACGGCAATTGCGAACGAGCTGGGTATTTTAAGCGATGGGCATATTGCCGTTGAAGCGGGAATGCTCGAAGATATGAGCGAGCGGCAGTTGCGTGAGGTGCTGCCTAAGATACGCGTAATCGCGCGCAGTACGCCGACGATAAAAATGCGTGTGGTGAATGCCCTCAAGGCAAACGGGGACGTTGTCGCGGTAACGGGCGATGGCATCAACGACGCGCCAGCCTTAAAAAACGCGGACGTAGGCATCGCGATGGGCATATCGGGCACGGAGGTTTCCAAGGAGGCAAGCGATATCGTGCTGCTGGATGATTCGTTTTCCACGATCGTCAAGGCGGTGCAGTGGGGACGCGGTATTTATGAGAATTTCCAGCGCTTCATACAGTTTCAACTGACCGTCAACCTGTCGTCGGTGATCGTTGTACTGTGCTCTATTTTGATGGGATTTGTTTCGCCTTTTTCTGCGCTGCAGCTTTTGTGGATCAATATCATTATGGACGGGCCGCCTGCGCTGACGCTTGGTCTCGAGCCTATCCGTGAAGACCTGATGAAGCGTTCGCCCATCCCACGGGACGCGAGCATCGTGACGCGCGGGATGCTCGGGCGCATCGCATTCAACGGAATATTTATTTCGATCGTATTCATGGCGCAGCATGCGTGGAACTTTTTGGGCGCGCCTACTGACCAGATACCGACGGTGCTGTTTACGCTGTTTGTGGTATTTCAGCTCTTTAACGCGTTTAATAGCCGCGAGTTATCGGACACCAGCATGTTCCAAAACATCGGCAACAACAAGCTGATGCTGCTCGTGTTTTTAATCACTTTCTCGCTGCAGGTCTTAATCACGCAGTTTGGCGGCGCGTTGTTTGGCACGGTGCCGCTTGGCATCGATATGTGGCTTAGAATCGTTGCATGTGCATTGTCTGTGATTTTAGCGTCCGAGGTTTTCAAGCTTGTAAAGCGTGCGGCTACAAAAGTAAAACGCATTGATTAGAGGGCGGGAATGGCGTATAATAAAAGCATAAGATATCACATAAGAGAGGACAGAAGATATGAAAAAAATCACGCTGGTCTTGGACGGTTCGGCAGACAGGCCGAATGCGGCGCTCGACCATAAAACGCCGTTGGAATACGCAAAAACGCCCAATTTGGACGCACTTTACAGAAAATCGCTCAGCGGTACCTGCCTGACCATCCCTGATGGGCTGGAGGTGGGCAGCGCGGTCGCGAATCTGAGCCTTCTCGGCTTTGACCCGCACACCTACCGCGGCAGGGCGATCATCGAGGCGGCGGGGCTTGGCCTGCCCATGAACGACGATGACTTATACATCCGTTGTAACATGGTGACCTTTGAGGGCGACAGTTTTGAAGGGAGCCGCATCAAAAGCTACAGCGCGTACGACATCGCAACAGAGATCGCGGGACCTGTGATGAAGGAACTTGCTGCGGCCGTATATGACGACGAATACCAGCTGATCTACTGCGGGTCGTTTCGCAACACGCTGATCGTGAAAAACGGAAAAGACCTGTATCCGCTCGGACTCGAGCCCGCGCACGACATCATCGGGCAGGACATCGCGCCATTTATCAAAACAAGCGGAAAACAGGCGAAGTTCTTTGAGCTGATGAAAGCGTCGTATGATTTCATGCAGGACAAGGGAATCGCGGCGAACGGGCTGTGGTTCTGGGGGGATTCCATCATGCCGGAAATCAAGGGCGACACAAGAGGCCGTGTCGCGCTTTCTGAAACGCTGCTGATGGACGGCATCACGACCATCGCGGGGCTGCCCAACATCGGGACAAAGCGCGAGGGGCGCAGCTTTGACGATTTTCTGAAGGAAAAGCTTGATAAGGCGACCCGCGCGGTGCGCGAATACGACGATATCTATGTGCATATCCAGGAGACGGACGATCTTTCGCACGAGCTTGAGCCGGTGGAAAAAATGCAGGCGATCGAATCCATCGACCACGTGTTTTTAGGGGATTTCCTTGCGGGCATAGAGGACGATTATACGCTGTCTATCGCCTCTGACCACTTTACATTCTCTGATACGGGCGCGCACGGAGCAGAGCCGGTGCCCTTCCTGTTTTATGATTCCACGAACGAGCGGGAACAGGACGGACGCTTTACCGAGCAGGACTGCCGCGACAAGAATTACCGCATCACGGCGGCGGAACTAAAAGCGATGCAGAAATAATATTTTTGCTTGACAGAACAAAAAACGTCTGATAGAATACAGAACCATAAAGAGCTAAACCAACGATTCAGAGGAGTAACCGGGAAAACCGCTTTTGAGAGAGTGATGGATGGTGTGATCATCGCAGCAGAGGATTTTCGGTGAATGGACTGATGAGGGCAGGGAGAAAGGCGATAAGCCGAGTAATACCTGACGGCATCCCACCGTTATGAGGGACGACAGTTGTTGGACTGTTATGAGGGGGCGTATCATGCGTCAATTTAGGTGGCACCGCAGAAGTTTTATAAGCTTTTGTCCTAGGAATACTGGGATAAAAGCTTTTTTTTATCCCGGAAAAAGAAAAGCCGCGCCCGAACACGCAATGCGGGAGAGGGCGGCTCGATAAAAATTTGAAGGGAGAACAAAACAATGGTAAAAGTTCCGCACAGACTCTATTTAACAGAAGACGAGATGCCGAAGCAGTGGTATAACATGCGCGCGGATATGAAAGAATTACCGGAGCCGATGATCAACCCTGCGACCATGCAGCCGGCAACGGAGGAAGACCTTTATCCGGTATTTTGTAAAAAGCTTGCGCATCAGGAAATGGACAACGAAACACGGTATGTTGATATTCCCGAAGAAATATTGGAGATGTATAAGATATACCGTCCCTCGCCGCTCATTCGGGCTTATAACTTAGAAAAAGAGTTAGGCACGCCGGCAAAGATATACTACAAATTCGAGGGCAACAACACGTCGGGCAGCCACAAGCTGAACTCGGCGATCGCACAGGCATATTACGCCAAGGATCAGGGGCTTACCGGCCTGACCACGGAAACGGGTGCAGGCCAGTGGGGTACGGCACTCGCGGAAGCGTGCTCTTACTTCGGGCTGCCGCTTACGGTATTCATGGTCAAAGTGTCGTATGAGCAAAAGCCGTTCCGCAAAGCGGTCATGCAGACATTTGACGCGGACGTGATCGCCAGCCCGAGCGACACGACACAGATCGGCAGGAAAATCCTTGCGGAAAACCCCGGAACGGGAGGAAGCCTTGGTTGCGCGATCTCGGAGGCGGTGGAAAAGGCGGTCAGCACGGAAGGGTATCGTTATGTGCTCGGCTCGGTACTGAACCAGGTGCTGCTGCACCAGTCTCTCATCGGGCTGGAATCCAAGATCGCGATGGAAAAGCTGGATGAATATCCGGACGTAGTCGTTGGGTGTGCGGGCGGAGGTTCTAACCTTGGCGGGCTGATCGCGCCGTTCATGCAGGACAAGCTGACCGGCAGGGCGACCCCGAGGATCGTAGCGGTGGAGCCCGCATCCTGTCCTTCGCTGACACGCGGAAAGTATGCGTACGATTTCTGCGACACAGGCAAGATCACGCCTATGGCGAAGATGTATACGCTGGGCAGCGGCTTCATGCCCTCCGCAAACCATGCGGGCGGGCTGCGCTACCACGGGATGTCGCCTATTTTATCCAAGCTTTATCACGACGGATATATGGAGGCGGTATCTGTGGAACAGAGCAAGGTCTTTGAAGCGGCGGTGCTGTTTGCAAAGAAGGAAACGATTTTGCCTGCTCCCGAATCTGCACACGCGATCCGTGCTGCTATCGACGAAGCGCTGAAATGCAAGGAAACCGGCGAGGAAAAAACGATCCTCTTTGGCCTTACGGGAACAGGATACTTTGATATGACGGCATATGAAGCGTTTCATGACAAAAAGATGAACGACTATATC
Organism: Christensenella sp.; assembly: GCF_034927525.1. Taxonomy (NCBI): domain Bacteria; kingdom Bacillati; phylum Bacillota; class Clostridia; order Christensenellales; family Christensenellaceae; genus Christensenella; species Christensenella sp. The sequence continues at coordinate 6,809 of NZ_JAYFPU010000245.1, read as the reverse complement.
CCTACGGATGAGGAGCTTAAAAAGGGCTTTGACAGTCTGCCGCAAATGCCTTAAGGCAAGCGGCACCGGGTGTTTACAAATAGGGGAAAGACGTTTATAATAAGAGCAGGCTGGTGCAAAAGCCGGCATAGAGTAGCGGGGAACGTTCCCCGAAAGAGCGGGCAAGCGCCCATAGAGTAGAACTGGAGAGAAGAGAAATGGATTATAGAACCTATTTGAAGAATTATCCGGATGAAAATGGAAAATTTGGCGAGTATGGCGGGGCGATTTTGCCGCCCGAGCTCATTCCTGCGTTTGAAGAAATCACGGAAGCATACGAAACGATATGTAATTCCGCGCAGTTCATCAACGAGCTGCGGCGCATCCGACGTGAATTTCAAGGGCGTCCTACGCCGGTATACCACTGCGAACGTTTGTCGAGGATGCTCGGACGGGTGCAGATATATTTAAAGCGTGAGGACTTAAATCATACGGGCGCGCATAAATTGAACCACTGCATGGGCGAAGGGCTGCTTGCCAAATATATGGGCAAGAGGAAGTTGATCGCAGAAACGGGCGCGGGGCAGCACGGTGTTGCTCTTGCGACGGCAGCGGCGTTTTTCGGTCTTGAATGCGAAATACATATGGGCGAGGTCGATATCGCAAAGCAGGCGCCCAATGTGACGCGCATGAAGATTCTGGGCGCGAAGGTTGTGCCGGTATCGCGTGGCGCGGCAACCTTGAAGGAAGCGGTGGATTCTGCCTTTGAAGCGTATGCGCGGGATTATAAGGACGCGATCTATTGCATCGGCAGCGCGGTGGGGCCGCATCCGTTCCCTATGATGGTGCGCGACTTCCAGATGATCGTCGGTCAGGAGGCAAGAGAGCAGTTTTTGGAAATGACGGGCAACCTGCCGGACGCGATCTGTGCATGCGTGGGCGGGGGCAGCAACTCGCTAGGGCTGTTTACACCGTTCCTCGACGATCCGGTGGAAATCTATGGCGTAGAGCCGATGGGCAGAGGCGCTGATGTAGGCGACAACGCTGCCAGCATCACATATGGCAAAAAGGGAACGCTGCACGGCTTTGAAAGCTATCTTTTGCAGGACGAAGCGGGCGAGGCCGCCCCGGTCTATTCTGTGGCAAGCGGGCTTGACTATCCGTCGGTGGGGCCGGAGCATGCGTTTTTGCACGATCTCGGCCGTGTCAATTATGTGAGTGCGACGGATGATGAAACGATGGAAGCGTTTTTCAAGCTTTCGCGCTATGAGGGGATCATTCCCGCCATCGAAAGCGCGCATGCCATCGCTTATGCGATGAAGTATGCAAAGGAAAACAAAAAGGGCTCGATCCTCGTGAATTGCAGCGGCAGGGGCGATAAGGATATCGACTATGTTGCGGAAAAATACGGGTATGGCGAGCAATACAAATAAAAAACCAAGCAAAAGACCGCATGGATTTGTGCCGTGCGGTCTTTTTTGTTGCCGTTGCAAAGAAAATGCTTTTCGCGTAAAATAGTTTCATGGAAGTATAAATGTATGAGGTGGGGACATATGAAGAAAATCTTGAGCTTTTTTACCAGCCGATTGTTTATCGTATTTGCTTTGATCGCTGTGCAGGCGCTGATCATTATCAGTGTTTTTTATTATTTTGACGAAGAATCTGAGATACTGCAGAACATTTTTTTTGTACTGAGCCTGATCATGGCACTGTATATCGTCAACAAACGCCAGAACGCTTCGTATAAGCTTGCATGGATCATTCCGGTGCTGGTTCTGCCGCTACTGGGCATTTTGCTGTATGTCTTTTTCAGCCAGCGCAAGATCACAAAAAAAATGCGCCAGAAGGCAAAGGAGATATACGAAAAGACAAGCTGTCTGCTTGAGCAGGATGCGCAAGTGCTGGGAAGGCTTGAGGAGCAGGACTTAAGCGCCATGCGGCAGGCGGACTATATCCGCCGTTCCAACATGTTTCCTGTGTGGGAAAAGACACAGACGCAGTATTTCCCGAGCGGGGAAACTTTTTTCGAGCAATTGAAGGCCGAACTCGAAAAAGCGGAACGATATATTTTTATGGAATATTTCATTGTGCAGGAAGGCGTGATGTGGAACAGCATTCTGGATATCTTAAAGCGCAAAGCAGACGAAGGGCTTGACGTGCGTTTTATGTATGACGATATGGGTTGCGCGCGTACGCTGCCCTTCCAATATTATAAAAAACTGCGCGGGATGGGTATCAAATGTATCGTGTTCAACACCTTAAAACCTGAGCTTTCGTCCATATTCAATAACCGCGACCATAGGAAGATCACTGTGATCGACGGGCACACGGCTTTTTGCGGCGGCGCGAACTTAGCGGATGAATATATCAATGAAATCGAAAAATTCGGGCACTGGAAGGACGCTTCCGTTATGCTGAAGGGTGACGGCGCGTGGTCGTTCGCGATGATGTTTTTGCAGGCGTGGGATTTTATGGTCGGCGAGGAAAACAATTGCGGCGCGTTTTTACCCGAACCGAGATATGTGGAAAATTACCAGACGGACGGCTTTGTGCAGCCGTACTGCAACGACCCGATGGACGACGAATACATCAGTGAGAACGTTTACCTCAACATGATCACGCGGGCGGAAAAATATCTGTACATCAATACGCCGTACCTGATCTTAGACAACGAACTGATGGCGGCACTCACCAATGCGGCAAAGAGCGGCGTTGATGTGCGCATCACAACGCCGCATATCCCGGACAAAAAAATGGTCTTTATGCTGACGCGCGCGTACTATGAGCAGCTACTGGAGGCGGGTGTGCGCATCTATGAGTATACGCCCGGTTTTATCCACTCCAAGACGTTTGTGTGTGACGACAAGATGGCGATCGTGGGAACGATTAACTTAGATTACCGCAGCTTGTTCTTGCACTATGAATGCGGTGTGTGGATGTATGGGACGTCTTCTGTTATGGCTGTAAAAGAGGACTATATGAACACGATGCCTTTGTGCGGAGAGGTTGAATATGAGGAGATACGCAGGCGTAAATGGTATGTCCGGTTGATGCAGGCGGTGCTTCGTGTATTTGCGCCGCTGATGTAGCACGAAAAACAAAGACGCCTCTTTGTTAACAAAGAGGCGTCTTCTAAAAAAGGGGTGGAGAGAAAAGAAAAAGCTATTTGAGCGTCTCGGTCTGCGAGGACATACTGTCCCTTAGCATTTGTACAGGGAGTGGCGCGGCAGTGCCAAACGCAAAGATCAGTAATGTGATGCCGAGCGCTATGACCGCTCCTAACGCAACAAACTGACGAACCATTTTAGCTACCATCGTTGACACTTCCTTTCCCGTGTATCAGTGACACGCTTGTTACCTTTAATGTAGACCCTGACCGAACGTTATAAACATTAAAAACTTGAAAAAAATGGATATTTTATATTGCCATCGCATGCGATGTGTAGTAGAATAAATAAAGCATAAGGAACCTTTAAATTAGTACAGAGAGGCTGATAAGGTTTGGGCATATCGTCACGCAATGATACCGTCTTTCTGTCAAGTGCAGGGAGACGTTTTTTTGTGCAAACCGAAAAGGAACAGGGAGAAAAATCATGAAACATTTACTGGACCCAATGGACATTACTGTAGAGGAAATCGACGATTTGCTCGACCTGGCAGACGAAATCATCGCAGATCCCGTGAAGTATCAGGAAGTGTGCAGGCATAAAAAGCTGGCTACACTTTTTTTTGAGCCTTCGACGAGGACGCGCTTAAGCTTTGAGGCGGCGATGCACGAGCTCGGAGGAGACGTGATTGGCTTTGCAGGGGCGGACAACAGCTCGGCTTCTAAGGGGGAAAGCGTAGCGGATACCGTACGTACGGTGGAATGTTATGCGGACATCATCGCGATGCGCCACCCAAAGGAAGGTTCGGCAATGGTCGCTTCCCAAAACGTGCAAATACCGATCATCAATGCGGGCGACGGAGGGCACCAGCACCCGACGCAGACCTTAACAGACCTATTGACCATCAGGTCGCTTAAGGGCAGGCTTGACAATCTGACCATCGGCCTGTGCGGCGACCTGAAATTCGGACGGACGGTACATTCGCTGATCCGTGCGCTGTCACGTTATAAAAACATCAAATTTGTACTGATCTCGCCGATGGAGCTGAAGGTACCGCGCTACGTAAAAGAAGATGTGCTGAAAAACAATGAAAATGTGACGTATGTACAGTATGAGCGTTTGGAAGAAATCATTTCCGATCTCGACATCCTGTATATGACGCGCGTACAGCGCGAGCGCTTTTTCAACGAGGAAGATTATGTGCGTCTGCGCGACAGCTACATCCTCGATATGGATAAGCTGGCGATGGCAAAGGACGATATGATTGTGATGCATCCGCTGCCGAGGGTGAACGAGATATCTGTGGAAGTAGACAAAGACCCGCGTGCCGCATACTTTAAACAAGCGCTGTTTGGAAAATATGCACGCATGGCGCTGATCATGACGATGTTGGAGGTAAATGCGTAATGTTGAGTATCGATAGTGTGGAAAGAGGCGTGGTCATCGACCACATCAAAGCAGGCAAGGCAATGAGTATTTATAACTACCTGCGCTTAGATAAGCTTGATTGTGCCGTGGCGATCATTAAGAACGTAAAAAGCAACCGCATGGGCAAGAAGGACATCATCAAGATCGAAAATGAGATCGCTACAGACCTCGATATGCTGGGGTTTATCGATCCGAATATCACGGTGAACATCATCGACGGGGGCAAGATCATCCAGAAGATGAACTTAAAGCTTCCCGAGCGCGTAGAGAACATTGTAAAATGCAAAAACCCGCGCTGCATCACCTCTGTGGAGCAGGAGCTGCCGCATGTGTTCCGCCTGACTGACGCGGAGCACAGTGTTTATCGCTGTGCTTACTGTGAACAGGAAGCGGATAAATAAAAAAATGTATTGCATAATTATTCATTTAAATGTATAATTATAACATTGAATGAACAATGAGGTGTAGCTATGAAGCATTTACTAAAGATGAGTGACCTTTCCAAGGAACAGATCATCGAGATACTCGATCTGGCGGACAAATTGAAGGACGACAATAAAAAAGGGATCAAGCATCCGATCCTTGCGGGAAAGACGCTGGGGATGATTTTCCAGAAATCGTCCACGCGTACGCGCGTATCCTTTGAGGTGGGCATGTACCAGCTGGGTGGTTATCCGTTGTTCTTGTCGTCAAACGACTTGCAGATAGGCAGGGGTGAGCCTGTTGAGGACACGGCGCGCGTACTTTCGCGTTATCTGGACGGCATCATGATCCGTACGTTTGCGCAACAGGAAGTGGAAGACCTCGCGAAATACGGCGACATCCCGATCATCAACGGGCTGACGGACTATGCGCATCCGTGTCAGGTGTTGGCCGACCTGATGACCATACGCGAATACAAAAAGAGCTTTGACGGCCTTAAAATGGCGTACATCGGCGACGGGAACAACATGGCGAATTCGTTGATCGTGGGCGGGCTGACGGTAGGAATGGAGGTCGCGTGCGCGATTCCCAAGGATTATTGGCCAGACGAACAGGTGATGGAATTTGCAAAGGGCAATCCGAAGTTCTCTATTTCGGAGGACGTATTCGAAGCGGCAAAGGACGCGGATGTGCTGTTTACGGACGTATGGGCGTCTATGGGTCACGAAGCGCAGGTAGAAGCGCGTAAAAAAGCGTTTGAGGGCATCCAGATCAATGCTGATGTGATGGCGGTCGCTAAGCCGGACGCGATGGTGCAGCACTGCCTGCCCGCGCACAGGGAAGAGGAGATCTCAACGGAGGTGTTTGAGGCGCACGCGGGCGAGATTTTTGACGAAGCTGAAAACCGCATGCACGCGCAAAAGGCTGTAATGGTCTTGCTGATGGGCGACAAATAGAAAAGAAGTCCAATAAAAAGCTCCGGCATGATGCCGGAGCTTTTTTGATCGATCGTTCTATTTATCTTCCGTGTCGTGGATCACGACCGTTTGTGCACTTGCCTGCGGCGGGATGGAGAAGGTCATCCTCCCGTCGGTGGTGACGGTGACCTTTTGCCCGACTTTCAGGTCTTCCGGCTTGTAGCCGCTGGACTCGGTCTTTTCTGAAGATATTATGGTGTCGTTTGAAACGACTGCGATCAGGTCGTCAAGAGGTTCGCTGTCTTCGTCGTCCTTGACATACACCAGATAATACTCGTTATCCGGCGTGATCTCAGTGATCGTACCGTCGAACTCCTTTTTTACGTCGGGAGTCTCGGCTGCGCCTGCCTGTGCATTGTCATCTTCACGTTCTGTGACTACGACCTTCACGGGTGTTGCCTGCGGCGGCTCGGAAGCTGTTACAGGCGTGAGCGGCGACAGGTATATCTCCACTTCGTCCCCGCGGCTCAATGCGCCGTCCGTGTATGCGGAAACATTTCCGTTTTCGATGAGCGGTGTTTCGGTGCTCAAGTGCGCGACCAAAATTTTGTAGCTTGCATCGGATTTTGTATCCGTGCCGTCTACTGTGATGCTGGTCGTATCGCCGGATGTCGCGATATTCGTGATCTCGCCTTTTGCAGCCAAAACAAGTTCGTCCTCGGAAGGAGCCGCACTCGGTACTGGCGCAGGGGTGCATGCACTAAGCAAAAATACGGAACAAACGGCGATTGCCAGCGTTCCTAAAATACTCTTTTTCATAAGCTGATTATCCTCCAGATAATTTACTGTAAGGTATTAATACACATTTCATGCATTTGTCAAACCCAAACGACAGAAATAGGTACAGGCACTGACAGTGTATTGCGGTTTATGATATAATGAACGTGAAAAGGAC
>NZ_JAYFPU010000223.1:0-3400 GCF_034927525.1 Christensenella sp. | reverse complement strand
GATCCCGACTGGATCAAAAATACATTTGGGGAGCAAGAAGCATGCCGTCTTGAAGCCGCAATTAAGGTGCGCCGCGATACTTCCCTGTCCGAAATCAAGCGTTCCATGAAGCTTTTCGCCATCTTTGGCAGTATCATTGCGGTTATTGTGTCTGGAATCATCGCCGCATCATATTTCGGCGGATGGTAAACTTCCTGCAAAATCGCTATTGCATAATTATTCATTTCAATGTATAATTATGTAGAATCAAACACAAGGAGCATAAAACCATGATAAACGTAAGCATCATCGGCGCAACGGGATATGTAGGCGCGGAGCTCATACGCCTTCTAAACCAGCATCCCCACGTCAACATAACAGTAGCAGTATCCAAAAACTTTGCAAATAAGACACTTGATGAGATATATGCAAACTTCATCCCCGCAAAAACGATCGTTCTTTCCGATCTTGATATCGAGTCCATCGCCAAGCATTCAGATTATGCATTTTTATGCCTTCCACACGGCCAGTCGCTTGCTGCCGCGCCTGGGCTTTTAGCAGCGGGACTCAAGTTGATCGATTTGTCCGGTGACTTCCGTTACGACGATACGGACGTCTACGAAAAATGGTACGCCCTGCCCCATACAGCAAAAGAGGAAAACGCGCAGGCTGTCTACGGCTTGAGCGAATACTATAAAAAAGAAATCGAAAATACGAGTTTTACCTCAAACCCGGGCTGCTATACGACGACGAGTATCCTTGCCTTAGCGCCGCTCCTGAAAAACGGCCTCATCAAAACGGACGGTATCGTCATCGATGCCAAATCCGGCGTGACAGGCGCGGGCAGGAAAGAATCCCTTGCCTTTTCCTATTGCGAGACAGCGGACAACTTTAAGGCTTATTCGGTGGCAAACCACCGCCATACGTCAGAGATCGAGGAGCAACTCACAAAGCTTTCCGGAAGCGACATCACTCTGCTGTTCACGCCTCACCTTTTGCCCGTAAAACGCGGTATTCTAGCTACAATTTATGCGGAGCTTTCCAATCATGCGGATGAAGCGTCCGTTGCACAGGCTTACGCGGACGCATACGGCGGCAAGCCCTTTACGCATGTGCTCTCCTGTGGCAAGCTGCCGGAGCTAAAATATGTGGTAGGCTCTAACAATTGTATGATCGGCTACGAGTTCTCTCCCCGCACGGGGCGCATCGTCGTCGTATCGTGTACGGACAACCTGATAAAAGGCGCCGCCGGACAGGCGATCCAGAACTTCAACATCATGAACGGTCTAGACGAAACGACAGGCCTGCCGCAAGTGGCTTGGTATCTCTGATTTGCGCTCACGTTGTTTTGCTTCGCGTTCCCGCTTGCACATCGTCCCTTTAGGGAAACCGATTTGTTCCTGACGAACATAGTTAGCAAGAAATAATACAAAGGAAAGATGAAGGAATACATAACCATGGAAGATTTTAAGATGGAACAATATTTGAACCGGGCAAACATGCTCATAGAGGCACTGCCCTACATCCAGCGCCTGTTTGGCAAGACCATCGTCATCAAGTACGGCGGCGCCGCCATGCTCAACGAAGACCTCACGCAAAAGATTTTAGAGGATGTGACGCTCTTAAAATTTGTGGGCATGAACCCCATCTTAGTGCATGGCGGCGGTCCCGACATCAACAATATGCTAAAAGCTTTGAAGATCGAGCCAAAGTTCATCGACGGCCTGCGTGTCACAGACGATGCAACCATGGAAGTCGTGCAAATGGTGCTGACGGGTAAGATCAACAAAGAAATTGTTGCCAAGCTGAACGGCATGGGTGCTTCGGCGATCGGCCTATGCGGTATTGACGGCAATATCCTAAAGGCAGTCAAAGCCCCGCCGAAAAACGGTATCGATCTCGGCAATGTGGGCAAGATCACGTCCATCAATACGACGCTGCTGCAGACGCTCGCGCACGACCAATATATCCCGGTCATCGCGCCGGTGGGCACAGGCGATCACGGCGAAAGCTACAACATCAATGCCGATACGGTTGCAGGTGAAATCGCCACAGCTTTGCAGGCAGAAAAGCTTATTTTCCTAACGGATACGGATGGCATCCGTACCAACGAAAATGATCCCGAATCTCTCTTGTATGTAGCGTCCAAAACAGATATACTTAATATGATCGAAGACGGAAAGATCACGGGCGGTATGCTGCCCAAGGTAAACGGCTGTTTGACCGCTTTAGAGCACGGGGTCAAACGCGCGCATATCTTAAACGGCACGATTCCCCACCCGATCATACTGGAGATCTTCACCGATTCGGGCATCGGTACGATGGTTACCGGCTAATTAGGAGCTTTGATGAACTACGACGAATTAAAACAACTGGACAAGCAATATTATATGGAAGTGTTCGGCGAGCGTATGCCCGCCGTATTCACGCACGGCAAAGGCGCGAAGCTCTACGATGAAGGCGGCAAGGCATATACGGATTTCCTCGCCGGCATCGCGGTCAATTGCCTTGGCTATTCTGACGAGGGCTTCAAATCCGCTTTAAAAGAGCAGGTAGATTCCCTCATCCATACCTGTAATTATTTTTACAACGAACCGCAGACCCGTCTTGCGCAACTGTTGTGTGAAAAGACGGGCTACGCGCGAGTGTTCTTCGGCAATAGCGGCGCAGAGGCAAATGAGTGTGCCTTAAAACTTGCCAAAAAATATACCTATACCAAAGGAAGCAGTTCCGAACACTTTGTGGCTTTAAAGCAAAGCTTTCACGGGCGGACATTAGCGACCCTCAGCGCGACCGGACAGGAGAAGTTCCGCATCCCCTTTCGCCCCATGATTTACGATTTTACCTATATCGACGCAAACGATACAGATGCCGCAAAAGCCGCTATATCAGCGGATGTCTGCGGTGTAATATTAGAAGTAATACAGGGCGAAAGCGGCGTACTTCCGCTTGAAAAAGAGTTTGTTTTCGCTGTGCGCAGCTTGTGCGATACCTACGACGTTCCCCTCATCATCGACGAGGTACAGACCGGTATGGGACGCACGGGCAAGTTACTTGCGCAGGAGCATTACAACGTCAAAGCAGATATCATCACGCTTGCCAAAGCCCTTGGCAGCGGCGTGCCCATCGGCGCATGCCTCGCAAACGAAAAGCTTGCGGCGGCGTTTTCGGCGGGCGACCACGGCTCCACGTTCGGCGGCAATCCGCTTGCGTGCGCGGCGGGATGTTACGTTACGCAAAAGATTGACAGTGCGATGCTTGCGCATATCGTACAAACAGGCGCATATTTCAAAGAAAAGCTTACGTTTCTCATGAAGCAGCTTCCGCAATCCATTATGGATGTACGCGGCGAAGGCTTCATGCTGGGCGCGGAGCTAAGTGAAGAGCACGACGCACACGCATTGCAGCGCAAGCTGTTAAA
>NZ_JAYFPU010000332.1:0-1916 GCF_034927525.1 Christensenella sp. | reverse complement strand
GCGGACTTGGCGGCTTCGATGCTCTTGACGTTCGGGGCGGGCGATTCCGGCAGGGCAGGCGTGGCCGTGGCGGCCTCTTTGGCAGCCACAAGCTGCATGCGGTGCTGCGTTTCCGGGAGCACCACGTTGGCGAGGAACTCCCTGGCGTCGGCTGTGACCTGGTTTTCGAGAGCCTTCTTGTAGGCGATCTCGGAGGCAAGAAGGGCCTTGTCCTCATCTGTGCCCAGGATGCCGGCCGCCGGATGCACGTTGGTCGGCACCGGGATGGCCTCGCAGATCAGCCGCTTGCCCGACTCGTCGTAGACCAGCACCGACCGGCGGTCCTGGTCGTCGTAGCGAACCAGTACCGAATGGCGCAGGCTGTGCAGGAAGGGGTGCCGGTAATGCCGCCCGAAAATCTTGACGCCGTTCTGCTCGATCTGGCGGACCGCCTTGGAGAGCATGCACAGCCGCAGCTTGAGCAGCTCGGCATCGGTCAGGCCCGGGCCGGCTCCCGGCGCGAACGCATCAAGGGGGGCCTGGCCTTTCAAGTGGCCACGTTGCGGCCGGTGGGCGTACTCGTCAAACCACATGGCCACGGCCGTGTGGGCTTCTTCAAGGGTTAGTGGGCGATAGCCTGACGCCTGATAGAGCTTGCGGTGCAGGTCCTCGCCGCGTTTGAGGCGAGGCGGCTTGTTTTCGATGCAAGAGCCGACGTAGGAAGGGCACCAGCGTTCCAACTCCCCGAACGTCCCGAAGAACCGTTCGATGGTCTTGGACTGGCCGTGGTAGCCCCATGCGAAAATTGTCTGGATGCCGAGCTCTTGAAACACGCCGCCCAGGCCGGTTTGCGTCAGGTCAACCCCGGTAAAGAACTTGCCCTTGAACGCTTTACCGTTGTCCAGGTAAGCGATGCGGGGAAACTTCCCGAGGCGCATGCAGGCCCTGCGCAAAGCTGAAGCGATTGCCTGCGTGTTTTCCGTGGGCAGGATTTCCCAGCCCAAAGGGTAGCTGGACGCCATGTCGTACCAGAGCACCAGCTCCATGCGAGCGCCCTTGCCGGTCTCCGGGTCCAGAATCTCAAAGTTGAGCACATGCCCATCGGCCACCAGGATGTCGCCGACCTGGATCTTCGAGTAGTCGCGCACGATGTACGGACAGCATTCATCCACCCAGGCTTTCTTGCCTTTCCGGGAGTAGACGAATTCGCCGTAATTGTTGGCGATCCACTTTTCGATAAACCGACGAATAGTGATTTCGGAGCAGGCAGGCAGCCCGGCCGGCTTGAAGGCTTTGAGCGCTTCGCGGCAGACTTCGGCGATGTTCGGCGCGTTGGGATGCCGCACCAAGGCGGTGATGATGGTTTGGTGCGCCACGGTCAGGACCGGTTCGATGCGCACGCCGCCGCGCGTGTCGGCCAGAGCCAGGGCGGAGCCGGTGCGGCGGAGCTTGAGCTTCCAGCGCTCCAGGGATTGCGCGGATACCGACTCGCCGAGCACTTCCTTGATTTTCGGCCATACCCCGGCCCGGTAGGCCGCGAGAAATTCCTTTTGCGCCACGCCCTTTCGAGGGGCTTTGGCCAACGCCTCGGTGTAGAGCCGCACGAGGTCCGCCCTGGCCAACGCCCCGCGCCGTTGGTCTTCGGTGAGCGACGTTTCGTCGTCGAAGACGGCGGGAAGAGTCGCGCCTTCGTGGGCGGCCATGGCGTCCTGGACCTCGGCAGGGAGGGAGGAAGTCAGATAGGACTTTTCCCGCCATCCCTTGCCAGCCCCTGCCTGCTCGGCGACAACCCATCCGGCTTTCTTCGCCCGGGAACTGATCGCCTGAGGCGTCAATCCCAGAGCCGAAGCCAGTTCACTTGTCGTATAAGCGTCTTTCATCGTGCCGCCGTCCGTCCGCTTGATAGAGTTCCGCGCCCCCTGATAGGGTCTCCGTTA
>NZ_JAYFPU010000334.1:0-1641 GCF_034927525.1 Christensenella sp. | reverse complement strand
TCCCCAGGCGGAGAATACCGAGGCTGCCGGTGGGATAATGACCCGGCGCACCCCAAGCTCCTTGGCCAGATAGGCGCTGTGCATGGGTCCGCCCCCCCCAAAGGCCACCATGGCGAAATCCCGGGGATCATAGCCCCGGCGAACGGAAATCAGCTTTAGGGCGTTGAGCATATTGGAATCTGCTACGCGGATGATGCTCATGGCAGCCTCCAGAGCCGTCATCCCCAGGGGGGTCCCCACCTTATCCTGAACGGCCTTTTCCACCGCAGCCATATCCACTGGATTATCAAAATTATCTGGAGATAACCGACCCGTAAGAAGACAGGCATCCGTGGTGGTGGGGTCACTGCTGCCGTTGCCATAGGCCACGGGGCCAGGCATGGCACCAGCGGATTGGGGACCCACCTTCAGGGACCCGGCATCGTCGATCCAGGCAATGGAGCCGCCACCGTTGCCGATTTCCACGATGTCCACCACCGGGGCCATGACGGGATAACCGGCGTAGCTTTCGGTGCGCTCGATGCGGTACTCGGTGCTGACCTTGAGCTGGCCTTTATCGATGAGGGAACATTTGGCCGTGGTCCCCCCGATATCGAAGGCGATGATATTGGGCTCGCCGATGGCTTCACCCACCACAGCAGCACCAAACACACCGGCCACCGGTCCGGATTCCACCATGTTGATGGGGCTTAACTTACTCTGCTCAAAGGTGGTGGTTCCCCCATTGCTCTTCATGATGTATTTGGGGCAATCCACTCCCAGGGCTTTTAGTTCACCTTCCAGGCGGTCCACATAGGAGGATGCCGTGGGCATAACGTAGGCATTAAGGGCGATGGTGGAGGTCCGCTCATACTCCCGCCATTCCAGGGTCACATCCCGGGATGCCGTGACGAACACCTCCGGCCACAGCTCATGGATGCGGGCCACCGTGCACTGCTCGTGGGCATCATTGGCATAGGCGTGGAGCATGCACACCGCAATGGATTCGACCCCCTGTTCCCGAAGATAGGCCACGGCTTCATCGATATCCTGCTCCAGCAGGGGCGTGATGACCTCCCCCCGATAGGACATCCGTTCCTCCACCTCGCACCGCAGGTGGCGCGGGATGAAGGGCCGGGGCTTGGCAAATACGAGATTGAACAAATCCGGGCGATTGCACCGGGCGATTTCCAGAACATCCCGAAAGCCCTTGGTGGTAATCAGTCCGGTCTTGGCACCCTTCCGCTCCGTCAGAGCATTGATAACCGTCGTAGTGCCGTGGAAGAACAGCTCAATTTCCGCTGTGGAAATCCCGCTTTTCTTGATGACATTAATAACGCCCTTTTCAAACCGAGGTGGTGTCGTGTGGCTTTTCTCAAAGGAAATGCCACGTTCACCATCCAGGACTACCAAATCCGTGAAGGTGCCGCCGATATCTGTTGCAATTCTCATATTAACCTCCCATTTTCCATTATTTGTGGTAATAAGTGATAAGTTTACATTATCACAAAACCCTACTCCGGTAAAGCAAAAGAAACAAATTTCACCGGTCCCACCGACGAAAAAGCGGCACTGCAATGCAGTGCCGCCAAGATGTTTATTGAAGCGTTGGATAAGGGGTTGAGGAAGCCCTCAAGCCTCTAAAATTCGTCGGGTGATCCC
>NZ_JAYFPU010000355.1:0-9953 GCF_034927525.1 Christensenella sp. | reverse complement strand
GTCAGCGGAAAACGCTCACCCTTTTCGTGTGTGCGAAGCACCACAAACTGTCCGCTTTGCGCTTTCTTTGCGATCAGCGGCGCTTCAATCACCATTTTTGTGATGTTGTTCGCCAGGTCTTCCTTCTGCAAAATTTTGAACATAATTTTCACTCCATCCTTATTTGATACATCATTTATTATATCTGAACGCCTTGTCTTATACAAGAAAAAAACTTTATCGCATACATTGACATCCGCTTTTTAAGATATTAATATGGTATTATAATGAACGTACGTTCAGCAAAAACCTTTGAAAAAAGGGCGTGAGGCATAAATATGGAAGAGAAAATAGACGCACGCGCGCAAATGATGGGTACGGCAAAAGTTCCGGTAGCGATCATCCGTCTGGCGATCCCGGCAATCATCAGCATGGTCGTTATGGCAATCTATAACATGGCGGACACTTACTTTGTAAGCATCTCGCCGGAGGGCTATCTGGGGACGGCGGCGGTGTCGGTATTTATGCCGATCATGCTCACAACGCAGGCGCTATCTATTTTGTTTGCTGCCGGCGGTGCTGCATACCTTTCCCGATTGCTTGGGGCAAAGGAGCTCGATAAAGCAGGAAAGACTGCGACGACTACGATCGCGCTTGCATTTTTGATGGGCATATTGGTTGCGGTCGTTGGCTGTCTCAGTGCGCGCCCCCTTCTTTTGTGGTTGGGAGCCTCCGACAGCACGATCGGTCTTGCTCTCGAATATGCGATCGTCATGTTTTTGGCGTCGCCCGTACAGCTTACCAATATGGCGTTTAACAACCTGCTGCGCGCAGAGGGGAGTGCAGTGCAGTCCATGACGGGTATGGTCATCGGCGCAGTGCTGAACATCGTACTTGATCCGATCTTTATTTTTACGTTTGATATGGGTGTGATGGGTGCTGCGGTCGCAACGGCGATATCGCAAGTTGTGTCCTTTATTATCCTTTCTTCTAATTACTGGCGCAAAAAGGTGGTGGCTCCTTTTCGGTTGAAGGGGTTCCGCTTCGATAAGGAGATCATTTCTTATATCACGCGCATCGGTTCCTCGACCTTTTTGACGCAGCTCCTGGCAGCGATTGGGTTTGCAGTTATCAATGTGTGCGCAAAACCCTATGGGGACGGGGCGATCGCCGCATTTGGCATCGTGAACCGGATACAGTTTTTGGGGTTTGCGCTGATCTTTGGCTTTGCCCAAGGATACCAGCCGGTTGCTGGGTATAATTTTGGGGCATACAAATTTGACCGGCTGAAATCTGCCATGAAGTTTGGCATTACGGTCGCCCTTGCGATTGGCGCGGTTGTAACGCTTCTTTGTTACGTCCTTGCCCCACAGATGATGCGAATTTTTACGACGGACGATTATGTGGCGCAGATCGGCGTTCCGGCGCTGCGATGGTTTACGGCAGGGTTCACGCTGACGGCGTTCACTTTGATCATGATGATGACACATCAGGCGTTCGGACGTGCCGCCGGCGCGCTCGTGCTATCCATTTCCCGGCAGGGAGTATGCCTCATTCCGACCGTGCTGGTGCTTGCGAGTGTGATGGGGATTAAAGGGATTATGATATCACCATTCGTGGCGGATATCATTTCGGGACTGATTGCCGTAATATTTGCGGTACAGATATTTAAGTATATTCGACAAACCCAGGAGAAATATGCACTGGGACTCATTGACTCAAACGCAGAGCAATAAAGTGACGAAGGAGAGAAGACATGCCTAAGAAAATAGAAGACGTTACGCAAAAGATTATTACCGCCGCTTTGGAGATATATCATAAGGAAGGATACGACAGCCTTTCCATGCGGCGTATCGCTGAGGTGAGCGGGCTTGCAGTAGGTACGGTATATACGCATTTTGAAGACAAAGAGGCGCTGCTGGCACAGGTGCTCGCGGGAGAGATCGAGCAGATCATGACGCAGTTTATGGAGACGGTGTTCGGCAAGCAGCCCAAGGAGGCGCTTTACGGCGCGATCTATTGCTTTATCGGGCGCATGGTAGAAACGCCGGAAGATGTGATCAACCAAGTCGTCAACTTTGAATCGGACAAGGAATATATAGAGCGCACGTTGTTTGGGATACGTAAGCAGGTGCAGCAGCTTTTTGTGGAACTGATCACGCGTGTGTTTATGGAATACAAAGTAGATATTACGGAAAAAGACGCGGAGGTGCTGTCCGAGTTATTGTTTGGTATGCTAAACTCGATTTCGCTTTACGGTGTGGGAAATGTGGACAAACGTTCCAGGTTGGTGTTCGATATGCTGATCGCCTATGCAGAAAAAGAGGCGGCGCGGCAAAAGGAAAACGCAGCAAAGAAAACAACCAAAACAAAGAAAAAGAGCTGACCGGATGGTCGGCTCTTTTTTATCTGTTAACTTTTTCAGGTCGTCGCCTGCACAGCGGGCGTATAGACACGCGTCGCCGCTTCTGCATCCATATACAAAATTCCGGCCTCGCTGTTGCCAGCGATGCGAAGCTTTTCGATCAGGCCGGTCGCGTTTTCTTCTTCCTCGACCTGTTCGCTCACGTACCATTGCAGGAACTGCTGTGTCTTGAAATCGCGTTCGTCGATGGCAGCACCCATTAGATCGTTGATCATTGCCGTGACCTTTTGCTCGTGCTCGAGCGTTTTTTCGAAAATATCCATCGGCGAAGCAAAATTTGCATCCGGCGCTTCGATCGTCAAAAATTCGGCATTGGCACCCACGCGCAATGTATAATCCATGATCATCGTGGCATGGTCACGTTCTTCTTGTGCCTGGATCCGGTACCAGTTGGCAAAACCGTTCAGGTTCTTAGAAGAGAACCATGCAGCCATCGCAAGATAGAAATAAGCTGAGAAAAATTCGTTTTTCATTTGCTCGTTGAGCATAGATTCCATTTTTTTACTGATCATAGTAGTACCCCCTATTGATTTGATATATTAATGATACCCCAAAACGACGCGCGTAAAAGGGATTTTTAACCGATATCGTTTTCCGCCGCAAGCTCGCGCAGCATTTCGTTATTCAGATACGCTTTTTTAGAAACAACGAGGCTATGCGGGCGGCTAAGCTCCTTTTCGTAGAGCGCATACGCAGAACCGGGCGTCACAACGCCGCCAAAAGCACGTGAGCGGGGCACGCCCGTACCGTCCAGCAAGACTTCTGAAAGAAGCGCACAGTTGGTGTTGAGCACAAAATATGTTTTGAACTTTCCCTGAAATACCTTATAAAGATGCGCACCCATTTCCTTAAGCGCCCAGGAATAATCGTTTGTTTCGCGGTCTTCTTCACGCGGCGACCAGGGCGTGCAATCCTCAAGAAAGGCCATTGTGTTCCTCACGACCTGCCGCTGCGCCTGCTCGTTTAGTTCAAGCTGATAGCCGATGATCGTCTTGCCAGCGTCGCGCAACGAAAAGCGGATATAATCCTTACGCGGACACACGAAGAACACGCCGTCATACAAAAGACCGGCAAGGGAAATGGCATCCTTTGAATGATCATAGTTGCCGTAAGAAAGCACATAATCTCCAAGACCGATATCCACATGCCCAAAAGCGCTTGCTGAACGCTCAGACAGATGTACAAAGACTTCAATGCTGTCCGTTGTGAGCGGCATGCCATCAATATACAGGGAGTCGGGAGCAAAGCTTTCGGGGTTTTCCGTGGAAATCGTCTGTTTTAAGTTCTTTAATACCTTCTGTGGCATAAAAGCCTCGAGCCACAACGGTAGAGGAACGCGCGCACGATCGGAAAGTCGGTCGGAAAGGATACTCCATAAGTTAGATGCGCCAAGGGCGATCAGATAGATGGGAATTACAAGATCAAGAATCAGGAATTGTATCAAGGGGCTGAAAGCTGTAATAAGCCCGAACGCGATAGACAAAAGCGCGGCAATAAGCGTCGAAAGCCATTGCCTGAGCTGCGCTTTTTTGTATGTATAGGCGATGAGCACCTTAATCGCACCCATGAGCACCATCCAGCAAGCCATAAAAATGGCAAGCAAATGACCGGCAATGTCAGGATTTGCAATCAGGATAATACCAAAAACCAGTGTAATGATACCACTGAGAAGCATATTGAGCGTTACCGCAAGAGAGCTATAGCGGCCGAATAAAAAGCCGATAATGGTAAGCGCGCCGTATATGGCAAGAACGATGCCCAGCAAAATAGAAAATGTGAGCATGGTTGCCAAAGGGAAAACGATCAAAAGAATACCTGCCGCAATCAGCAGCAGGGAAAGGACAAGTGTATAGATCCGTCCTGTTTTCATTTTTTAGCTTGGCTTCCTTTCTTTGTGATCAAGAAGAATACCGCCCACGCGATGAACACAGCAAAGATCACAAAAATCCCAAGGGAATAAGGATTTTCAGGAGAGGGAAGCTCGTAACTTGTCGCCGCGTTGAGCAACTTGGAATTGATCAGGTAGGTACTGCCTGCCTGGGCGGGGAAGACAATGGAACCGTCCTCCATGACGGTAATACCGTCCTCGTTATAGGGAAGGATATCGTTATTTGCGTCATAATAGTAGATGTAGACGGTGCTGCCCGGTTCGTACGCGCTGCCGACATACATCTGCATATAAACGGAAGAAGGAATGGTTTGGTTACCGCTCAAATTAACAAAGAAAGCATCTTTGTCGGCAGTGGAAGCACGTTTCTTGTCGGGCGGCGGCGTCTGGGATACATCCGCCTCAAGGTTTACATTGCTGGGAGAATTCAGAGTGGCGCCATTGAAAATAAATCCGTAAGGATAAACGCCGTCAACGGTGAATACAAGGTTACGCTCCTGCCCTATAAGCGCATATAAAATATTCTCGGAAACAACGGTCGGACGGGTGAGGGCAACATGGATATCGACAGGAACCGCGATGAGCAGCTTGGAAAGAATATCATCGGTATCGATGATCTGCTCGAGCAAAACAAACTGCGCACCCTGTGCCGTATCTAAAAACATATCTTCGGAAGATTCTTTGAAATAATTTCCCACCGTTTCGTAAAGCGTGTGGTATTCACGGATGAGCGGCGCGCTGAAGCGATAACCAAGGTCTCCGTTGTAGAGATCACCCGTCGTCGCAATAATGAACTGGTCGGTATCAAGAATTTCCGCACCGTCCCTTGTGATAGATGTGACGCGTCCCGCATAGCTGCCGTCCGCAGTCAGATATTTTTCAGCAACGACATCAATGCCCGTAAACTGTGCAAAATCTTCGGAGCCGAGAACCATGTGATCGTTCAGTATGTTTTTCAGTTCCCTGCCCGAAACGGTAGTTGTCACAACATAATCTCCATACGGCAAGGCGTTGTTGAGCTCTGCTGCCGTGATATCGCCGGCGGGAATGGAAGTACGCACTGCTTTGCCCGCAAAAAGCGCGACATCCGCGCCTGTTTCGCTCAGCATGGCATTGCCTACCATGGTCGTGAAGTTCGTAGGGCCGGTATATACAAATTCGCTCTCTCCATTGAGAAAAACAGGCGAAGAGGTGATCGAACGTTGCAGGAAGGTCTGCTGTTCCTGCGCATAGGTGCCGATGATAGAACCGACTTTTTTGTCGGCGGTCACATTGACAACGCTTTCCGCATCTACGGTAAAGGGAAGGATGCCCATGATCGCCCCGTTTTCGTCAAAGCTCAGCTCCACGACGCCAAATGCCTCCAGCGCATTGCCCGCCTGTACGATCACAGGGGTCTGTCCTGCGACATAGCCGGGATAATCTGTATAGCCATTGGGATACAGCGCGTGGGAATAGCCGTCGACAATCAGATCGATGCCGCTCACATGCGTGGCAATATCCACACTGGATGGATCGGAATTTTGTCCGGTACCAAGATGCGTGAGAGCGATCACTGCGTTCACGCCTTCCTGACGCATTTCATTGACAGCCTGCTGCGTTTTTTGGTAAAGGAGCTCGCCATTCAACAAATCGACGCCGGTAAGGCCTCCATCCTCCGTACTGCCAAGGGCAGTCGGAGAGGAAATACCAAGTACGCCGATCTTCATCCCGCCGGTTTTGTAAATATGGTAGGAATCAAAAAGCGGTAGTCCGTTTTGCATGATATTGACGGATAACGCATTGGCGCCCGAGGCCTCCGTCAGCTTTTGAAGTGCCGAAAGGCCATAGCTGAAATCATGGTTGCCAGGTACAATGGCGTTGTATTCAAGAGCGTTCATGATTTCGGCGATGCCCTGTCCTTTGCTCAGAGTGGCAAAGGTGCTGCCGTGGAATGCGTCGCCCGCGTCAAAAAGAAGCTTGCCGTCCGCCTCATCCTGCTTGATATATGTCGCAAGGCGCGCATATCCTACGGAATCGGGTGTTGCGTCCGCATTGCCGTGCACATCGTTTGTGTGGTATATTTTGACTGTAGAAGCAGGTTGGGGAACGACCGGAACCTCCGGTTCGTCTGTCGGCGCGGCAAATACGCCCGCCGGAAAAATCGTTATCAATAATAGTACAGCCAGCAGGATAGCCGGCGCCTTTTTGTTTCGCATAAATGCCTCCATCAAGATTCCTTCACATTATAACAAATATGCGTATCGTGTGCAATTGAAATAGCGGGGATAGATTTCTGTCGGGCAGCGTGATAGAATAAGGGAAATGTATGAAAAAGGAGTGCAACCGCATGAATTTGGATGAAATGAAAGAAACCACATTGTCGTCAGAATCGATTTACGATGGTGCAATCATTAATGTAGAAAAAGATACGGTGCGCCTGCCGGACGGGAATACGTCCATCAGGGAGGTAGTACGGCATCCGGGCGGGGTAAGCGTATGCGCGATCGATCACGACCTGAACGTATATTTTGTACGCCAGTTCCGTTATCCGTTCGGCACGGTGCTCCTAGAGCTCCCTGCGGGAAAGATCGATCCGGAAGAAAACCCGTATGACGCGGCGCTGCGTGAGTTAAAAGAGGAAACGGGGCTTGTTGCAACGGATATGATATCTTTGGGACAGATCTATTCCAGCGTCGGTTTTTGCGACGAAGTGATCCATATGTATATGGCGGTCAGCGTCGAGCAGCGCGAACAATGCCTCGACGCTGGGGAATTCGTCAAGGTGGAAAAAATACCGATTGCGGAGGCTGTACAAATGGTGATCCGCGGGGAGATCACGGACGCAAAAACTGTTGCTTCGCTTTTGAAAGCATATATCATCTTAGACCAGTTGCAGCAGCAATACGAGGAGCAGGCACAGGTATGATGAAACAAAGTATGGAAGAACTGGATAAGATGAGCCAGATTTTTAAGATGCTGAGCGATCAAAACCGCCTCAGGATCATTTTTGCGCTGCATGGCAGCGAGGTATGCGTGGCTTGTTTATGTGAGCAGCTCAATATGGAGCAGTCCGCGGTATCGCACCAGCTCAGGAATCTGAAGGCGGCACGCCTTGTAAAAAGCCGCAAGGAGGGCAAAAACGTATTTTATAGTTTAGATGACGCGCATGTGCTGCACATCGTAGATCAGGTTCTGGAGCACATACGGCACTGAGGTCGTATCCGGCATTCATATGTGTTACGTCACCAGCAAGAATTTACGCTGCACTTCAAACAACAGACGCACTGCGTGCCGTCTAACTCGTTCGCGCAAATCCTTGACTGCTGACGTTCTGTGCGTGATCGATCCGCAGACGTGATGCGGTGTTTGCTTCCGATGTCTTTGCAAGCGCAGTGCGCAGACTCGGAATGCAAATAGTCATCTAAGGCTGCGGTAACATACATTAATAGAAGCATGATAGGAATACTACGGTTCAACTTTGATAAATAAAGATAGTCCTGCGGGACTGTCTTTTTTATTTTTTTCAAAAAAATAGTTTACAAAACATGTGGGTATGGTATAATACATATGAACAAATGAACATATATTCATATGATTGGAGGCAACAAAATATGAAACACGAACAGCATGAGCACGCAGAGCACATGGAATGCGCATGTGAACTGAACGGCTCAGGACACGACCATACGCATGACGGGCATGACCACGAAGCAGACGGCTGCGCGTGCGGGCATGAGCATACGCACAGCAAAGAGGAACCGAAAACCTATCTTTTGAGGATCATAGTTGGTACGGCGATCTTTGCACTCGGCATTATTTTACAAAATACGGTCGATCTTCCCGAATGGGCACGGTTTGCGGTATTCTTTGCCGCCTACCTGATCCTTGGGATCAACGTACTTGCAGCAGCAGGAAAGAACATACTGAAAGGGAAGGTGTTTGACGAAAACTTCCTGATGACGGTGGCGACCATCGGCGCCTTCATTCTGACAGACTATGCGGAAGGTACGGCGGTCATGCTGTTTTACCTGATCGGGGAGACGCTTTCAGACATTGCGGTCGACAGGAGCAAAAAATCTATCACCAAGCTGATGGATATCCGTCCTGATTACGCGAACTTAAAACAGGGCGATGACGTAAAACGGGTCGATCCGCAAAGCGTCAAGATCGGCGATGTGATCGTTGTAAAACCGTTTGAAAAGATACCGCTTGATGGAGTGATCCAAACAGGAGCGTCTGCACTCAATACAAGCGCGCTCACCGGGGAGAGCATGCCGCGGGAGGTAGCGGAAGGGGACGCGGCTCTCGCGGGAAGTGTGAATGGCGGCGGCCTGCTCGAGATACGTGTCGCAAAAGAGTTTGGAGAATCCACGGTCGCAAAGATACTTGATCTGGTGGAGAACGCGGGCAGTAAAAAAGCGCATACTGAAAAATTTATCACCAAATTTGCGCGCTACTATACCCCGATCGTGTGTGCAGGCGCGCTGATCGTAGCGGTCGTTCCCTCCCTTGTGACGGGCGATTGGGCGACGTGGGTATACCGTGCGCTGCTGTTCTTGGTTATCTCGTGTCCGTGCGCATTGGTGGTTTCCGTACCGCTCACCTATTTCAGCGGCATTGGGGGTGCGTCCAAAAAAGGCATCCTGATCAAAGGTGCGAATTATTTAGAAGCGCTGACGGAAGTCTCGGAGGTTGTTTTCGATAAAACGGGGACGCTGACAAAGGGTGAGTTTGCAGTCAAAAAGGTATTTGCGGCAGATGGTGTGAGTGAAGAAGGGGTACTGGCGAACGCCGCGAGCGCAGAGCTCAATTCGTCACATCCGATCGCAAGATCCGTGCTGGCAGCCTACGGCAAAGAGGCTCCTGCATTGGAAAACTACAGCGAAGAAGCGGGATACGGCGTACGCGCTATTACGGACGGCGGGCAAGAGGTGCTGGCGGGCAACGCAAAACTCATGGAGCGCAGCGGGATCAGCTTTACAGAAGTAAATGAGGTAGGCACTGTGCTGTATGTGGCACGGGGCGGTAAGTTTTTAGGAAGCATACTGATTGCCGACCAGATCAAGCAAGACGCGCGCGAAACAGCGTCGGCGCTGCGGTCGATGGGTGTGGGGACGGCTATGCTCACAGGTGATGCAAAGCGGATCGGCGAAACGGTTGCAGCGGACATCGGCATCGACGAGGTATATACGGAACTGTTGCCGCAGGATAAGGTCAGCGTGCTGGAGAAGATACAGCAGAAAAAAGGGCGTGCGGCTTTTGTGGGGGATGGCATCAACGATGCGCCCGTGCTTGCGCGTTCTGATGTAGGCATCGCGATGGGCGGCGCAGGAAGCGACGCAGCGATCGAGGCGGCGGACGTAGTGCTGATGACGGACGAACCTTCAAAGGTGGCGGAATCCATCCGGCTGTCGCGCAGGACACGGCGCATCGTATGGCAGAACATCATTTTCGCGCTTGCCGTGAAGGCGGCGGTTATGGTGCTTGGCGTGACGGGCATCGCGGATATGTGGTGGGCAGTATTTGCCGATGTGGGCGTGACGCTGATCGCGGTGGTAAACGCACTGCGGGCAATGAAATAAAAAGAAAACAGGGAAGAACGCCGGTTCGGCGTTCTTTTTATTTGCACACATGTTTAAACGGCCGAAAAAGTGATAATAATAGTATATCTGTTTTAAT
>NZ_JAYFPU010000162.1:0-1604 GCF_034927525.1 Christensenella sp. | reverse complement strand
TGCCAATTGACATCGGGTGCGGGGATAAATACAGGATACTTGTTATCACAGGTCCAAACACCGGCGGAAAAACTGTAGCACTGAAGACTGCAGGCGTATGTGTGATCCTTGGCTGGATGGGATTTCCGATCCCTGCTGCCGAAGGGTCTGTGCTTGGAATAATTGATGAGCTCTTCGCCGATATCGGAGATGAACAGAGTATTGAACAGAGCCTTTCCACCTTCAGCGCGCATGTCAAACATGTAACTGAGATACTTGGCGGGGCAGGTCCGAACTCACTGGTGTTGCTTGACGAACTTGGAGCAGGAACAGACCCCGAAGAGGGGGCTGCGCTGGGCATAGCGATCCTTGACTGGCTTAGGGAGAAAAAGACCCTTGTGCTGGCAACCACGCACCACAATCCGATCAAGAGGTTTGCCCTTGCAACTGCTTCTATCGAGACGGCAAGCGTTGAATTCGATATCGCCACTCTATCTCCGACCTACAAGATACTCACAGGTATCCCCGGAAGGAGCAACGCACTTCTGATAGCGGGCAAGCTCGGCATGCCCCGCGAAGTCATAAAAAGGGCGGAGCAGGCTATCAGCGGCAAGGAGATCTCCATGGAAGACCTGATAGCCGAACTCCACGGTAAGCGCGCAAAACTCGAAAGAGAGAGCATAGAGGTAGAAAACTCACTCAAAAAACTTGAAAAGCTTAAAAAAGACTATGAAGAAAAGGTCAAAGAGATAGAAGAAAAACGCGACACTCTCATAGCCAAAGCCGACAAGAAAGCTCTCAGCATAGTTAAAAACGCGGAAGATTCTGCAAGGGCACTTATTAAAAACCTCGAATCGGCCGATGCAGAGTCGACCGCAAGACGCGAACTGGAGAAGAAGAGAAGCCACTTCCACAAGATAGAAAAATCCGCTGATCAGAGGGAAGAGAAAAAGATAACCGAACAGTCTGTAGCATCAACAAAAGAGACCCTTAAAGAGGGTGACATAGTAAGAATAATCGGGACCAAGGGTGTGGCAACAGTTCTCGAGGTAAAAGGCAAAAAAATCCTTGTACAGGCGGGAGCAGCCCAGGTGGAAGTTCCTTTCACAAAGCTGAGCCTTGTTCCTCAGAAAGATATCCCCAAAGCGCCCCCGTCCGTGCAGGTCAAGGTCTCCCGCCCAACGGGAGTCCCCAGCGAGATAATGGTCCGTGGCATGACCATAGATGAAGCGATACCAATGGTCGAACAGTACCTCGACCAGGCCTACAGGGCAGGTTACGACTCCGTAACAGTCATCCACGGCCGCGGCGAAGGGATATTAAGGAGAGAGGTACAGGAACTCTGTAAAAGGACTCCCTACATCATAGAGCATAACCTCGGAGGTCCTCACGACGGTGGGTATGGGGTTACCATCGTCCGCTTTCGCAAATAGTGCAATTGGGGCATATCGGAGCGCTAGCTTAGCAACATTTGCGGTCCTGCGCTTCGACGTATGACCAATACGCCTTCGCTTGAACCACTGCATGTTGCGTCGCTATCATCTCCGATCTGCCCCAATTGCAGCAATTGAGATTTATAGCGGCGCTGACTTAGCAACATGCGATGCTCCTTCACCTCAACGTAT
>NZ_JAYFPU010000362.1:0-6879 GCF_034927525.1 Christensenella sp. | reverse complement strand
GGACAGCCTAGTGATCAATGGAAACGGCCGGTTGCGTGGCGGTGAGGTCGACAGCCACAATGATCATAGAATTGCGATGGCGCTTACGGTCGCATCGTGTATTGCGCAGGACGAGATCGTGCTTACGGGCGCAGAAAGCGTCAAGAAGTCCGCGCCGGATTTCTTTTCTGAATGGGAAAGCGTAGGGGGTAAAGTCAAATGAGTGCTACCTTTGGTAAAATATTGAAGACAACCATATTCGGCGAGTCTCATTCAGCTGCGATCGGCGTGGTGATAGACGGCTTGCCGGCGGGAATGGTGATCGACGAGGCGCTTGTCCGGCTGGGGATGAAAAGACGCGCGCCGAATACGAGTGACGCGTCGACCAAGCGGAGCGAGCCGGATATGTATGAGATCGTGAGTGGCTTTTTTCAGGGTAAGGCGACAGGTACGCCGCTGTGCGCGATAATCAGGAACAAAGACACGCGTTCGCAGGATTACGAAAAAACCGCGGCGCTGTTGCGTCCCGGTCACGCAGATTATACGGGAATCGTGAAATACAACGGAGCCAACGACTACCGCGGCGGCGGCCACTTTTCTGGACGGCTTACCGCGCCTCTTGTTTTTGCGGGCAGCGTAGCGCGGCAATTGCTCGGCGCCAAAGGCGTTAAAGTTGGAGCGTGTATCCATTCGATCGCAAAGGTTGCAGACCAGAAAGAACTTACAGCGGATATTTTGGATGCAGTAGAACAAAAAGAATTTCCCGTAGTGGACGACATTACAGGTGACAAAATGCGCGAAGTGATCGCGCAGGCGCGGCTTGAAGGTGACTCGGTCGGAGGCGTGATCGAGTGTGTGATCGATGGGATTCCAGCAGGACTGGGAGAACCGTTTTTTGACAGCGTTGAGAGCCGGATGGCTCACATGATGTTTTCTGTTCCCGCTATCAAGGGTATTGAATTTGGTGCTGGGTTTGGCATCGCCCGGATGAATGGAAGCGAAGCAAACGACGTACCTGTGATGCGGAATAAAAAGATGACCTTTAAGAGCAACCATAATGGCGGGATCAACGGCGGGATCAGCAACGGTATGCCCATCGTGTTCCGTGTGGTAGTCAAACCGACCGCTTCTATTTTCAAAACACAGGAGACGGTCAATATCAAAACGATGGAGAACGAGACGCTGCAGATACACGGACGCCACGATACATGTATTGCATTGCGCGCTGTGGAGGTCGTCAAATGTGCTGCGGCATTGGTGATGGCAGACCTTTTGTTGGAGGCACGGAATGACTGAACTGGAAAAATTACGCGAGCAAATTGATAAGGTCGATCGAACGATCATCGATGCGTTCATAGAAAGGCTTCACATCGCGCAAGGGGTGGCGGATTATAAGATTACGCACGATCTTCCGGTGCTTGATCGCTCTAGGGAGCAGGAGGTGCTGAAAAAGAGACGCGCTATGGCAGAAGACCCTTCCCTTGACGCAGATATCGATCGGCTGTTTGAGCTGTTGATGAAGATCAGCAGGGAGCACCAGGCAAAACAGGTAGAAGATGTAAGACCGGCTGCAAAAAAAATGGCTGCCGTGGGGACGATCGGCTATCAGGGCGTGCGCGGGGCGTATTCTGATCTGGCACAAAACAGGTATTTTGGCGACGATGTAAACAGTATCAGTTTACCGGCGTTTGAAGATGTATTCAGGGCGGTCGCAGATGGCGAAATCGAGTATGGCGTGGTGCCCATTGAAAACTCGTATGCAGGCAGCGTAGGACAGGTTTACGACCTGCTTGACCAGTTCGATGTAAAGATCGTTGGGGAGCAGATGATCCATATCGAGAATGCTCTATTGGGCGTTCCTGGAGGCACAATAAAAGATATTAAAGAGGTATACTCGCACGACCAGCCGTTTTTACAGTGTGCGGCGTATTTGAAAAAACATCCGGTGTGGAAGCAGATCCCGTATTATAATACCGCTGTGAGCGCGAAATATGTAGCGGAGTGCGGTGATAAAGCAAAAGCGGCGATCGCAAGCGAATATGCGGCGGAGATATACGGATTGCAGGTGCTTAAGCCGTCCATCAGTACAAGCGGGGAGAATACGACGCGTTTTATTGTGATCGGTGCACAGTATGTAAAGAATGCCGCTGCAAATAAAGCGAGCGTTGGGTTTGTGCTGAAACATGAGAGCGGCGCACTTGCGCGTGTGCTCAATGCTTTTGCGCGTTTGCATTTGAATATGGTCAAGATCGAGTCGCGTCCACTGCATGACAAGAACTTTGAATATCGTTTTTATGTTGATTTTGCGGGGGAAGGTATTGCAGATCAAATCGATTCCGCAATGGATGAAATCAAGCCTTATTGTGCGCAGTTGCGGCTTCTTGGCGTATACAGGAACGGAGAACAGCAGTGATGGGCAATGTTTATCTGACGGGAATGATGGGCTGTGGTAAAACGGCGATCGGACGCAAGGCAGCTAAGAAAACCGAAAGAAGGTTTTGGGATATCGATGCGCGCATCGAAAAGGAAGCGGGCAGTACGATCACGCGTATTTTTGAAGAATTAGGCGAGAGCGGATTCCGTAAAATGGAAACGGATATGCTGCGGCGGATCGCAAAGGAAGAAACGAACGCGATCATCTCATGCGGGGGCGGCATTATTTTGTCAGACGAAAATATCCGCCTGATGAAAAGCAGCGGCACGATCGTTTATATCGAACGGGATATTGCAGTGATCGCAGGAAAGGTCGATATCAAAAATCGGCCTGTTTTGCAACGTGACAGGGATAACATCAAAAAAGTTTTTGAGAGCAGAAAACAGCGCTATGAATCGTCGTGCGATCATAAGCTGTTAAATGATGCAACGATTGAAAAAGCGGTCGATTCACTGATCGCTCTTTTGAAGCTTTGAGCAGATCGCCTCGTAATCGTCCTTGTCAGGAAGGATACCGCAGAATTTCTCAAAGGCGTAAAACGCTTGCCAGATAAGCATTCCTAAGCCATTCATCGTTTGTAAGCCGCGTGACTGCGCCTGGGCAAGCAATGCGGTTTTTGGCGGGCTGTAGATCAGGTCGCATACCACTGCGTGAGCGGGCAGCAAACTGATAAAATCAAAGTTTTCAAAATCATACTTGGTTCCGCTCATACCGAGCGACGTCGTATTGATCAGAAGGTCGCATTGCGGCATATATTGGCTGATGTTATCGAGCGTATCGGCAGTACCGCCGCATGCCTGCGTCATTTTTTGTGCTTTTGCAAGCGTACGGTTGAGCACAATTGTATTTTCAGCGTTCTTTTCTACAGCGTCCGCGTATAGCAGGCCGGTGACTGCGCCTGCGCCGAGG
Organism: Christensenella sp.; assembly: GCF_034927525.1. Taxonomy (NCBI): domain Bacteria; kingdom Bacillati; phylum Bacillota; class Clostridia; order Christensenellales; family Christensenellaceae; genus Christensenella; species Christensenella sp. The sequence continues at coordinate 3,557 of NZ_JAYFPU010000362.1, read as the reverse complement.
AATATGACGTTTTTGCCTGCGTAATCCGCACCCAGCTGCCGCAAAGACGCGTAAAAGCCCCGGGCGTCTGTGGAATAACCATAAAGACCATCCTCTTTCACAACGACGGTATTTACGCTGTCGCGCGCTTCCTTTGAAATACAGGCCAGATGGGGAAGGATGTCTTGTTTTAGCGGCATCGTGATATTGAAGCCACATATCCCACGCTGCGTAAGCTGCGCTAAGAATGCATCCATGCCGTCGTGATCGACAGGATAAGCGGTATATGTATAGTCCAGCCCATAACGCTCATATAAGGCGTTGTGGATCGCCGGAGACAAACTGTGTGCGATCGGTTGACCGATGACGCAGTAATTTTTGGCCATACTGTAAAAAATCCTTTCGGTTTATGTTATAATGAAAACAATAAAATTATAACACACTTTTAAAGTCAGGTAAAAAAATGAAAAAGATATTGATCATGAATGGACCAAATTTAAATATGCTGGGGATTCGCGAGCCGGGTGTTTATGGGAATATGTCGCTTGGCGATATGAACGATTTTATCCGGGCGGAGGTCGAAAAGAAGAACTATGATGTTGAACTGGAATTTTTCCAATCGAACCATGAAGGGGCATTGATAGACAAGCTGCATGAGTGCTACAACAGGAAAAATGGTATCATTCTGAATGCCGGAGCGTATACGCATTACAGCTATGCGATCCGCGACGCAATTTCCTCTGTTGGTATCCCGTGTGTGGAAGTGCATCTTTCCGATATCCATGCAAGGGAAGAATTCCGGCATGTATCTGTCGTTCAGGAGGTATGTGTGGCGCAGATTTGCGGCAAAGGCGTGCAGGGTTATATGGAAGCTCTGGAAATATTGATGGAGGCGCAGTAATGATAAAGGGATTATCTGAAACAGTCACGATGAACAATGGGCAAGGCATTCCGGGATTTGGTCTGGGTGTTTTTGACGCGAAGGGCAAAGCGGTATATGATGCGGTGCGTTATGCGATTGATGCGGGATACCGGCATATCGATACGGCTACGCTTTATGGCAACGAAAAGGAAGTCGGACGGGCGATCCGCGAGAGCGGTGTTGCGCGCGAAGAAATATTCCTGACGACGAAGCTCTGGCCGACAGACTTTGACGATCCGCAAAAGGCGTTTGATTTAAGTATGCGTAAGCTCGATTGCGGATATCTTGATCTTTATCTATTGCACTGGCCGGGCGCGGACGAAGGACGCCGCTTAAAGGCATGGGAGTTTGTGCTTGATCAGGTGGACAAGAAAAACATTAAAACAGCAGGTGTATCAAACTTTTTGATCTGTCATCTGGAAGAACTGAAAGAAAAGACGGGGACAATCCCTGCGAATAACCAGATCGAATTTCATCCGTGGCACCAGCAGCGGGAGCTGTGCGAATATTGCAGGCAGCAGGGGATCGTTGTGACCGCTTGGGGGCCGATGTTCCACGGGCATTTGAACGAGGAACCGCTTATGCCAAAGATCGGCAATAAATACGGCAAGAGCGCGGCGCAAGCAACGCTTCGCTGGGCGCTGCAAAAGGATGTTGTGATCATTCCCAAGTCGGCAAGGCAAGAACGTATCATCCAAAATGCTGATATTTTTGATTTTTCATTGTCAGAGGAAGATATGAGAGCGATCGACGCGCTGGACGGAAAAGGAACGTATTCGTTTGATGCGATGACCTTTGACGGAGACGTGAAGGCGGAGCGCGCAAGCCGTAAATAGAGAAAAAGAATAAAAAAAACTGCGGTACAATGTACCGCAGTTTTTGTGTTATGTAACTGTTTGGAATTAATACATTCCACCGGGCATTCCGCCGGGAGCAGCGGGCATTGCCGGCTCAGCAGAGGGAAGGTCTGTTACAACGCTTTCCGTCGTCAGCAGCATTGCCGATACGGAAGCTGCGTTCTGAACAGCAGAGCGCGCTACTTTCGTAGGATCGATGATGCCGACTTTGATCATATCGACATATTCACCCTTTGCAGCGTCAAACCCATATGTTTTGGATTTTTCCGCATTGATCTTTTCAACGATGATACTGCCTTCAAGGCCTGCGTTTGCCGCGATTTGGCGTACGGGCTCCTCGAGCGCGCGCAGAACGATCTTAGCGCCTGTTTTCTGGTCGCCTTCCAGCTGATCAATCAGGGCACTGATCTTGTCACTTACCTTCAGCAGGGCTGTGCCGCCGCCGGGAACGATACCTTCTTCAACCGCTGCGCGTGTTGCCGCAAGCGCGTCTTCGATACGCAGCTTCGTTTCCTTCATTTCTGTTTCTGTTGCAGCGCCAACGCGGATGACAGCTACGCCGCCAGCAAGTTTCGCAAGTCTTTCCTGAAGCTTTTCTTTGTCATAATCGGAAGTCGTTTCTTCGATCTGTGACTTGATGGACTTGATGCGAGCCTGAATGTCTTCCTTGCTGCCCATGCCTTCAACGATCACTGTGTTTTCTTTGTCTACCTTGACCTGCTTCGCGTGACCGAGCATCTCTACTGTAGCATCCTTAAGATCAATGCCGACTTCTTCGGAGATCACGGTTCCGCCTGTGAGGGTAGCGATATCCTGCAGCATTGCTTTTCTTCTGTCGCCAAAGCCCGGCGCTTTTACTGCAACGCAGTTGAATGTTCCGCGCAGCTTATTGACGACCAAAGTAGCAAGCGCTTCGCCTTCAACATCTTCAGCGATGATGAGCAGCTTTTTGCCTTGCTGTACGATCTGTTCGAGAACAGGGAGCAGATCCTGAATATTCGTAATTTTCTTGTCTGTGATGAGAATAAGCGGATCGTCTAAGATCGCTTCCATTTTATCTGTATCCGTTACCATGTATGCAGAAGCATATCCACGGTCGAACTGCATTCCTTCAACGACTGCGAGCTCTGTCTGCATCGTTTTGGATTCTTCAACAGTGATAACGCCGTCGTTACCGACTTTTTCCATCGCTTGAGCGATCAGCGAACCGATTTCTTCATCGGCAGCGGAAATGCTTGCAACCTGCGAAATTGCTTTGGAATCTGCAATCGGCTTGGACATTTCCTGCAATCCTTCAACAGTAGCTTCCGAAGCTTTGAGGATACCTTTTCTGATGCCCATCGGGTTTGCGCCCGCCGCGACGTTTTTGAGTCCTTCACGGATGATCGCCTGTGCGAGCAGGGTAGCTGTCGTCGTACCGTCGCCGGCTACGTCGTTTGTTTTTGTCGCAACTTCCTTTACGAGCTGTGCGCCCATATTTTCAAAGGGGTCTTCCAGTTCGATCTCTTTTGCGATCGTAACACCATCATTCGTGATGAGGGGGGAACCGAACTTCTTATCCAGAACCACGTTTCTGCCCTTGGGCCCTAATGTTACCTTTACTGTATCAGCAAGCTGATTTACGCCGCTCTCAAGAGCACGGCGTGCTTCTTCACCAAATTTCAATTGCTTTGCCATAATTGTTTTGCCTCCTTCTTATTTCACGATAGCGAGAATGTCCGACTGGCGAACGATGACAAGTTCTTCGCCATCCAATTTTACGTCTGTACCCGCATATTTGGAGTACAGAACCTTGTCGC
>NZ_JAYFPU010000176.1:0-3421 GCF_034927525.1 Christensenella sp. | reverse complement strand
ATTTCTTTTCCCAGCTTCACGGCCTGTATCTTATATTCTGGATCATATTGTCTATTCTTTGCCATTTTTTCGTCTCCTCCTGACTCTTTGATTAGCTTAAATCCTTGTGAATCAGTTGTCAACTAAAACTATACAATATCATCAGTACTAACTCTACAGTACGCCGCGACTCTAAGCTTTGGCTTATCTTCCTGCTGTCTGGCTGTGTTTCCAACTTGCCTTCGTGCAGGAATAACCATTACATTTCCCATTAAATAACCTCGCTTTCTATCAGGCTGTACAAGTATTCTGCTTGCCTGATTGGATTTTCGTAATTCTCTGTAATGTCACAAAGACGAAAGGCTGTAGATGGACTTTTTGCTTTGGGTGCATTGTAGCGGTCATTGCGTCCAAGCTTTGTGGAGCGCTTGTTAAGCTCAATTTCAACTGCATCGAAGGATTCCTTGTCAATGATTGCTGGATAGAAGTCATCGCCAAGATAGTGCATGTTTCGCATCATTCTTTTTGCGCCAGAATGAAGTAGGTCAAGTCCAGCTTCCTTTGCGGCATTGGTGAGCGACAGACCGCTTAAGTAATTCTTGTAAAGCTCACGAACCTGTGCGGCAGCTGCTTCATCAATTACAGCTTTTCCATCCTCAATTCGGTAGCCATAAGGTGTGTGTCCCATCAAATTCTCTCCTTAAATGTAAGACCGCAGTGAAGTGCAAATCCGATTGATTGTCGGCTGTAAACTTCAATGTGGTCAACGAATAGTTCAAATAAATTCTCAGCATATTCCAGCAGCATTTCGCCACGCTCGCAATAGTGTATCAGGCGCTCTGTTTCGTAAACCTTAGTGGTATCGCCCGTCATGGAGCTGTTCATCGCCTCAATGTCGCTTCTGTACTCATTTGCCTGAGTAAGTAGTGCATTGTTCTCTTGGGTGAAAAGAATCTGGTCGATGTAGCCTTGAGCCATCAGCTTATGCAGGGTCTCACGCTGTTCAGCATTCTGCTCCAGTAATGTTTCTAATTGCTGAATGCGAAGTAATGCTTCATCACTTGTGTTTACCTGAAGTGATTCAAGATAAGGTTTCAAGACCAGCTTGTGGCAGTAGATTAGTTTGTTAATCATTGTTGCAAAAGCCAGCTTGATATCATCATCTCTTAAGTAGAGCATGGAACATTTACTGGTGTCAGCTAAGTGTGTGTTGCAGACCCAAGCATGATATTTTCCATAAGTGCTGGAATGAATTCTTCTGCGGAAGGTGTCGCCACATTCATCGCAGATGATTTTGCCGGAAAAGGCGTATCGTTGCTGGTACTTATCGCTACCACGCTGGATGCCTTTTTCATTAGCTCTTTGCTCTATGAGAGTAGCAGCGGCATCGAAATCTTCGTGACTGACAATTGCTTCATGATGGTCTGCTACATAATACTGGTCAAGCTGACCATCATTCTTATGCCTATTGAAATTGCTGTCCGTGTAGGTCTTCTGGAAAATACAATCGCCGGTGTACTTCTCGTTTGCAAGAATGCCACGAATGCTGGTGGAAGTCCAGCGGCCACCTTTCTTGGTAGGTACATTTTCTTCGTTCAGACTTTTAGCAATGGCATCCGTTCCTTTGCCTGCAAGAAGCTCGGAAAAGATGCGCTTAACAATAACTGCTTGTTCTTGTTCCACGATGATTTCACCGTTTTCCCAGCGATACCCATAAGGAACATAGCCTAATTTGTAAGTCCCGTTTTCAAAGCGCTTCTTTATTCCCCACTTGTTATTCTCAGAAATAGAAGTGGATTCTCCTTCGGCCATTGAGCTTAGGATTGAAAGGAACAGTTCACTTTCCATCGAGCCGGTGTTAATGTTTTCCTTCTCGAAGTAAACAGGAATATTCAGATTCAAAAGGGTTCTGATGATGTCCAAGCAGTCCGTTGTGTTTCTGGAAAAGCGGCTGATTGATTTTGTAATTACAAAGTCAACTTTCTTGGCCTTGCAGTCCTCGATGAGTCGCATGAGCTTTGGACGTTTATCTGCTTTGGTTCCAGTGATTCCTTCATCAAAGTAAAGACCTGCGAACTCCCAGTCGTCACGAGAATTAATGTAATTCTTGTAGTGCGTTTTCTGTGTTTCCAGACTTTCAAGCTGTGCATCAGAATCTGTGGAAACTCGGCAATAAGCTGCAACCTGAAGTTTTTTCTTAGCTGAACTGGAAGGCTGTATTTTATCAATTTTAGTAACCTTCTTCACGGTAATTCACCTCCTTTGTCAGTGTATATACATCACTCTAAACGCTACATTTATCAAGTGATTTTGGGCATAATCTCGGCTAACATAGGAGAGAATGTGTCGCGGTTTATCTGCGTTAATTTGTTGAATTCCACCAAGGAAATAAGTCCAGCGGATAGCAGCATATTTGCTGTTTCCTGTGCCATGAAGTAGTCATAATCCTGTTGAAGCTCTATATCTGTTAATGGCTTAGTAGGAGCCTTCAAGTGCGCCGCTATGTCAGTTGTTTGTAATACAGTTTTAGTTTCTGCCTGCATAAGAGTACCTCCAATTCTTAGTTCTTCACTTTCCACTGGAGGTTTGCAGACGGTTTGAGCGGTGAAATATTGAGTAATGACAAAGTCTATCAAGGTGTATCTATAAACTTTGTATAGGGATAAATAATTTAGCCTATATAAAAGTTAGGAAAATACCATTGATACACTTTGCAGAAATAGAAAAAGGCCCGTAGATACTCACTGATGGAGCACCCACGGGCCAGAGAAAAGCGATTATATAATTGTGCAGTAGTCCAGAGAAATCCAGCCAGCACCAGATTTCAGTTTACCCCAGCCCTTAGTAGAGCCAGCACCTGCTTTCACTTCTGTAATGGTGAAAACACCAACGCCGGTATAATAACCAGCAGTGCCATAATTGGTTCCTGCGCCTTTGCGGATGTTAAGGTCAGCGATAGATACCTTTACTAAGAAAGGGCACTTGTAAGTGGTTGTGTTTTCTTCAGGATAGATACTTTTGCCAGCAGAGTCGAATACATAGTATCCCGGATTCTTGTCCGCACAGGCTTTGGCATTATCCAGTACCTTATATGCTCCAAGCTGACTCTTACTATCAGACCAAGATTTACGCACACGATATAAAGTGGATGTAGTAGGTGTAGGAGCTGGAGTAGAATCTCCAAGTTGTGCAGTAACCTTAGATGCTAAGTCATTAAGTCTTGCATAGAGCCAGTTGCCGGGACAAGATTTATTAGCGAACCATCTGTGTACCGTGATAACCATTTCATCTGCAGCAGGATTGTGGAGTGTTATCATAAAAGTACAGTCAAAACGACAAGGAAATGATAAAATAAAGAAAACAGAGAGGACTGTACACCCAAATGGCAAAAAAATACACACCCGAATTCAGAGCAGAGGCTGTCAAGCTATCTCAAGAAATT
>NZ_JAYFPU010000260.1:0-2384 GCF_034927525.1 Christensenella sp. | reverse complement strand
ACCGAACGGGCGACATTGCGTGCACTCAGAAAGGCAGGATTAGCCGATGCATAAAATTAAGTATATCAACGATAGCGGCGCAGTCCTCGACATTGGCGGAGATGATCGCCTAACGCTTATGAGCATCACGGGCTTGGAATCGACCAGCGTCGAGGATGAGACGTCGAAATCTCCCCGGCAGGATGGGATGACCTATATCCAGTCGGCCTATAAGGAGCGGCCGGTTATTTTAAAATTCCATCTGAAATGTCATACCCGTGAGGATTACCTCACCTATCGAGATAACATCATCCGTGTGTTTAATCCCAAGGTTGGCGGAATTTTAGATTATCGTGACGGTGAGGTCCGCAGGCAGTTATATTGCAAGCCGGAGACGGGGATTGACATGCCCAAAAACAGTATCAGTTTATATTGTGATGTAACGGTGGACTTGATTGCCTACGACCCATACCTATATGATCCGGCGGTCAACACCCTGGAGCTGACCTTCTGGACTGGCGGGTTGGTCTTTCCGCTGGTCTTCCCGATATCCTTTCGAAAAAAAGGAGAAACAAAACTTAACATCGTAGTTGACGGCCAGGAGCCCGCGCCATTGTCCATCGCCTTTAAAGGCCCGGCGGTAAACCCTAAGGTCATCAACCACACCACCGGGGAATATATTGAGGTGCTTAAGGACTTGACGTCTGACCAGGTGTTACACATTACGACCGGATTTAAAAAACAATCCGTCAAAATCGAAGAAAACGGCATCCTCACCGATGCCTACGATAAGATTAATATTGAGAGTACGTTTTTTGAGCTGATGCCCGGGGCGAACCTACTGGAGTATACCTCCGGCGAAACCAGCCCGAATGATGTGTCCATCAGCTTTAAAAATCGGTATTCCGGAATCTAGGAGGTAAAAATATGGCAATAACAGCAGGATTCCGGGACGGAACCACCGGATATAGCGCCGCCACCTTTGCGGCATTTTATGAACGCTTATTTGAAAATGGTGTCAGCACGGATGCCAGCGGCAATCCAACGTTAAAAGTCACCATGGACGGCAGTGCCGTAAAGGTCGCCCCAGGGGCGGCCTACACGAAGGGATTTTGGCTTAAATCCGACAGCATCATCACGCTAACACCAACCAAGCCCGGGACCGGCTCCATGATCTACCGGGTCATCGCCCGGGTGGATGTCTCCGGTACAGGCTCGGCAGACACCATCACCCTCAAGCAGGGCACCGCATCCGCACCGCCCGACTTGGTCACAACGGGCTCAACCTATGAGTTGTCATTGGCCAAGGTGACCATCACATCGGCTGGTGCCATTACTGTGGTGGATGAGCGGGTCAACCAAACGGTCTGCGGGCTATTACGGCCGAAAAATCTAGCTGGGATGACTGAAATGCTGGAATCCATGCAAGCACAGTTTGACGCGATGTATTCCAGCATGCAGTCACAGGAAGGGGTACGAAAGATTTATATCCAGGAGACGGCACCGACAGACGCCGTGGAGGGCAGTATATGGATTTAAAAAAACCGAATATCAACATACTTAATGAGGACCTGGTATTCCTGGATCGAATTGATTATTACACATCACTGTGGTTTAAGCGACACTGGCGGGAGTGCGGCACTTTTGAATTTCATTTATCAGAATGGGTACCAGGTTTAGAGCTTGGCCAGCGCATCATGCTGGACACCGACGGGGAGCGCAGCGGCATTATTGAGACCATTGAGTTTGACGATTACGACCTGAAGGACATCACCGTCAGTGGCCGGTGCCTGCGGTCACTGCTTAAGGCTCGGAACATTTTGCCGACGGCGGCAGGATATGACACCTACAACACCCACGTGGAGGATATCATGCATGGACTGGTGGACAAAAACGCAGCCAACCCGACAAAGGCAGGCCGAAAATATCCCAATTTAGTGATGGCCACATCGGGTCATCGAGGGGATACCACCAGTTATCAATCCACATATGGCGTGCTCATGGATGAGCTGACCAAGCTCTCGGAACTATCCCAGATCGGGACGCGGATTATCCTGGACTACGCCGGGAAAAAACTTCGGTTCGAAACCACGATTGGAGTGGACCGGACCTACAACAATACGGCTGGTAATGGCTGGGCAGTTTTCTCCCAAAAATTTTCGAACGTCGAAAAACGGGTATTGACCCAATCCATTGCTGATTATCGCAATATGGCCTACGTCGCCGGACAAGGCGAAGAGGCCGACCGGGAAGTTGTCCTGCTTGGTGATGAGCTCACGGGCTATGACCGCCGGGAGGTCTACGTGGATGCCCGGGATATTGGAAAGGATAGTGATGTGACGCTGGCCGACCGAGGGAAGGCAAAGCTTGCAGAATATCCAAAGGTATCCTCTTACCAAGCATCG
>NZ_JAYFPU010000373.1:0-7141 GCF_034927525.1 Christensenella sp. | reverse complement strand
CGGCGATCGGCGCGGCGCTTGGAGACCTCTCGCCGATGTTTTTCGCGGGCAGCGTATCGTTTGGCGGCGGCGCGATGCTCTATTTGACGCTTAGGGAACTGATCCCCGAGGCGATCAGTATGCATAAGAGCGCGGCGACGTGGATATCCATTGCTGCGGGAGTATTGTTTGGGTTTGTATTGGTGGTGCTGGTATGATGAAGTGTGCGACGCGCACAGTGTTTGCAAATAAAGATTTTGACGGGGCGATACGCGATGGCGCGGATGAGCTGAAAAAAGGCGGTTTGGTCGTATTCCCGACGGAGACAGTGTATGGTCTTGGGGCAAACGCTCTTTCGCCTGAGGCGGTAAAAAATATTTTTTTTGCCAAGGGACGGCCGCAGGACAATCCGCTGATCGTACATATTGCGGAGCAGGGACAGCTTGACGGCCTTGTGACGGAAGTAAACGACATGGCGTGCGCGCTGATGGATGCGTTTTGGCCGGGGCCGCTTTCTATTGTTATGAAAAAAACGGATGTGATCCCTCCTGAGGTGAGCGCGGGGCTTGAGACGGTCGCGGTGCGTATGCCTGACAATGATATCGCGCGGGGCATCATCGCGCTTGCGGGGGTACCCGTTGCGGCGCCCAGCGCAAATACATCCGGCAAGCCGAGCCCGACGCTTGCTATGCACGCATACGAGGATTTGTGTGGGCGCGTGCCGCTCATTATCGACGGCGGGCCGTGCAGGGTGGGCGTGGAATCTACCGTGGTAGACATGACGGGGGAAGTCCCCCTGGTTTTACGGCCGGGCGACATCACACCTGAAATGATCGCGCAGGTCGCGGGGGATGTGCGCGTGCATCCGAGCATTATGGGAGAAGTGGAGGCAGGGGAAGTATGTGCTTCTCCAGGCATGAAATACAAACATTATTCGCCGGAAGCAAAGGTCACCGTGCTGACAGGGGATAAAAAAGAGGTTGCGAAAACCGTAAACACCATGTATCATAATGGTAGGACACAGGGCAAAAAAACAGCGGTATTGTGTCTTGACGATTGTGCGGAGCTGTATCCGGATATCAAATATATCGTATTTTTGGGAAAAGACGCGCACGGCGCGGAGGCGGCGTTGTTTCGTGTATTACGCGAGATGGACGATCAAAATTTTGAAGCAGTGCTTTTTCACGCGCAGGAAGAAAAGATGGGTCTTGCGGTGATGAACAGAATAATCAGAGCGGCGGGACACGAGATCATTTCCGTCAAGGAGGAAAAAGTTTAAAATCATGAATGTATTGTTTGTTTGTACGGGTAATACATGCAGAAGCCCGATTGCAGAAACACTGATGGACGATGCGGTAGACCGAAGTAGCATCCTTCATGGCGATGTAAAGACGAAGTCGGCTGGTACATTTGCCTGCGAAGGAGCGGAAGCAACAGAAGAAGCGGTTCGCGTTTTGGAAGAAATGGGACTTGAGCTAAAACGCCATGTAGCGGAGCCTTTTACGCCTGAGATGGCGCAGTGGGCGGACATCATCCTTGCAATGAGCAAGGAACAGATGGAGCATATCGAAGTGATCGCACCCGAGGAAGTAAACAAGGTGCATACGCTGCTCGGATATGCAAAGGGTATAGACGGGGAGCCGACTGACAACTCCTGCGATCTTATGGATCCATTTGACGAAGGAATGGAAGAATACCGGCAGAGCGCGGCGCAGTTAAAAGAAGCGGTCGAAATGCTTGTCAGCCGGATGGAAAAAGAGCAATAATCTTGTTTTTGAAAAGGCAATGTCTTTGGGACAATGCCTTTTTTATATACAAATGTGGCGCATAGGGTGGAATTTGCGGACGGCATGTTGTATAATTTTTTTGTAAGTTTTATATTTTTTCAAAAAAAGGAGCATATCAGAATGAAGATTGCGTTTGGATGTGACCACGGCGGTTTTTTACTCAAAAAAGAGGTACTGGACTATCTTAAGAAAAACGGGCATGAAGTCATTGATTTTGGCACAAATGACGAAAAGTCGGTGGACTATCCGACGTATGCCCTTGCGGTCGCGGAGTGTGTGAAGGACAAAAAGGCGGAATTGGGTATCTTGATCTGCGGGACGGGCATCGGGATTTCCGTTTCGGCAAACAAGGTGCCGGGCATCCGTTGTGCCGCGGTAGCGGACACGTTTACGGCGCACGCGACGCGCGAGCACAACAATTCGAACATCCTTGCGATGGGCGCACGCACGTTAGGCCCGGGGCTGGCTGTCGATATTGTCGATATCTTTTTGAACACGCCTTTTTCGGGCGACGAACGGCACCAGAGGCGCATCGATAAGATCACGGAGATCGAAAAGAAATACTGTAAATAAGATTGCGTACCATATAAAAAACGAAGAACGGGGAGGAACGAAGATGGCGACAGCGCACATACTGGATCATCCTTTGCTGCAGCATAAGGTGTCGATGATCCGCGACAAAAACACGGGGACAAAAGAATTCAGGGAACTGGTCAAGGAAATTGCCATGCTGATGGTATATGAAGTGACAAGGGACATGCCGCTTAAGGAAGTGGAAGTGGAAACGCCCATCACATTGGCGAAAACAAAGGTGATCGCAGGGAAGATGGTCGGTATCGTACCCATACTGCGCGCAGGTCTTGGTATGGTCGAGGGCGTCCTGAACCTGATCCCCGGCGCGAAGGTAGGGCACATCGGGCTTTACCGCGATCCGGAAACGTTCCAGCCTGTGGAGTATTATTGCAAGCTGCCCATCGACGCACAGGAGCGCGAGCTGCTTGTCTTAGACCCGATGCTCGCAACGGGCGGCAGCGCGGCTGACGCGATCACGCTGATCAAAAAGCGCGGCTGCAACAACATCAAGCTGGTGAACATCATTGCTTCGCCGGAGGGCATCGAAGCGGTAAGAAAAGCGCATCCGGACGTGGACGTCTATGTCGCCGCGGTGGACGAAGGGCTTAACGACCACGCGTACATCGTACCGGGCTTAGGAGACGCGGGCGACCGCTTGTTCGGCACGAAATAAGGGATATGTTTTATCCGGCGGAGTCGTGTCGGCGCTTACAAGAGCGAGTTTTTGCAAGGCAAAACCCGAGCGGTTTGTAAACGGCCACGGCGACGGGCGGTAATAAACATAGATTGACGGGAAACAAAAGGGGGGCAAAAGCCCCCTTTATGTAATCATAAGAAAAGAGACGGCATGAACAACATACCCGGGGAGAGGGACTGGTACCAGCTGGATACGGCGGCGAAGATATATCCGTCCATCTCGCAAACACATAACAATACGACGTTCCGGCTGATGTTGGAACTGGACGAGCAGGTCGACCGTGATAAACTGCAGGAAGCGCTGGTGAAGATCATGCCGCGGTTTCCTTCGTTCGCCGTGACGCTTCGGCGGGGCATGTTCTGGTATTATCTGGAGCCAAACGACGCGCTGCCTATCGTCAAGGAAGAAACGGGTTTTCCGTGCAAACGCTTAAAGGATTTTATCAACAATGGATTCTTGTTCAACGTGACGTATTATAAAAAGAACGTGATCATGGAATGCTTCCACGGGCTTTCGGATGGGGCGGGCGCGATCGAGTTTTTAAAAACGCTGCTCTACGAATATTTTAAGCTGTGCGGCTATGACATGGACGCGGAAGGCATGGTGCTCGATGCGGATGGAAAAGTCAATGCGGATGAGGTGGAAAACAGCTTCAACACCTATTATGACGCAGAGGGCGAGTTCAATAAGCTAAAGCAGCCGAAGGCGTACCATATCTTAGGGACGCGCAACGATGAAAACGGCATTTTTTTGACGCACGGCATCGTCGATCTGAAGCAATTGCTTGCGCACGTCAAGACAAAGGGCGTAACTGTTTCGGCCTATATTGCCGCACTGCTTTTATACTGCATCGCAAAAGAGCAGCTGCTGATCCAGCGAAAGGTCAAACAGCCGATCATTGTTTCCGTACCGATGGATCTTCGCAGCATGTTTCCTTCGCACACGCTGCGGAATTTTGTTTCGTTCGCCAATGTAGGGATGTCGGTAGAAGGCGAGCTTGATTTTGATATGATCCTTACGGAAATTTCGCGACAATTAAAAGAGGGACTGACAAAGGAGCGGATATCCGCCAATATCAATAAAAATGTGAAATACGAGCAGAATCCTTTTATCCGGATGACGCCGTTGTTTATGAAAAACATCGTGGTTTCTAACAGCTATAAATCGTACGGGGAAGGCGCGTACACGGTCGTGCTCTCCAACCTGCGCACGGCGCAGTTTCCAAAAACAATGCGTTCGCACATTAAGCAGGTATATTATGCGCTGGGGGTGAGCGAAATGAACCCCATGAATTGCGTTGTGGTCTCGTATCAGGATAAGATGGTGTTCACTTTGGCACGCGGGATCCGCGAGACGGGCATCACCCGCAGCTTTTTTGAGCATTTTTCGAAGGAGCTCAATATGGACGTGGAAGTGAGGGGCAACGGATGGAACACAAAATGAACTTCTGCGACGAATGCTGCGTTTATGTGGACGACTGTTTTGAACACTGTCCGCTGTGCGGCAAGCAATTGACCGCAAAGCCTGCTGAAAATGAATTATATCCGCCTATTTCGCGTAAAAAATATGTCGATCATCACAGCCTGGTGATGGATTATTTGCTGCTGGCAACGTTTGTGGTGATCACGCTGTGTGTGGCGATCAATATTTTTACATGGAACGGTACGCCGTGGTTTTTAGCCGTGGCTGCGCCTACGCTTTATGCCTGGGTGCTTGTGAAGGGCACGATCCTTTCTGATTGGTTTGCGGGCGCGAAAGTGCTTTTGCAGATGGTCACGCTTATTGCTATGTTTATGGCGTTTGATTTTGTAGGCAGCAGAAGTGGATGGTCTTATCAATACATGATGCCGCTTATTTTGTCGCTTGGCATCGCGTATATCGATATTTATTCGTATAACCACAAATCACACTGGCGCGGCAATATGGTGTATGCGATCTTGTTTGTGGCACTGGGATTTATCCCGTTGATTCTGCATTTGTCAGGCGTGAAGCAGGGCTTTTTCCTGATGATACTTTCTACCTTCGCCAGCGGGATCACGATACTGGGGCTGCTGCGTTTTGCCCTGCGGTATTTTAAGGCGGAGATGCAAAAGCGCTTTCATATGTGACGGCATGGATGGAACATAAAAGAGCCGCGGAAACCGCGGCTCTTTGTTTATCAGGATATTTATTTTTGCAGGTTGACAGGGCCGAAGCCGTTGCCACTCAGCGTGAAATCCTTGACCTGTGTAAAGGCGGCGGGCACTTCGAATACAAGTACGGCCTGCGTTTTGCTGCCGTTGGTTTCAAACGCCATTTGCTTGCATTCATAGCTTCCCGAGCCGTCGGATACGGAGGCTTTTGTACCCTCAGGGCTGAAGAATGCGTTTTGTGCATCGTCAAGCTTTTTATCGTCTACGCCCAGCGTCATCACAAACAAGGTATTGCCGCCGGAAGCGGTCAACGTGAGCGCCTGTTCCTCGGTTTTCATTTGCAGAATCTCGTACTGCGCGCCGGACGTCTGGAACGTAACGGGTGCGGCGCACGCCATGAGCAGAGTGCAAGCAACCAGAACCAGGCAAAGCAAAGAGATATTTTTTTTCATGGAAGCCCCTTTCATCTGCCGCGTAAATCGATATGATAAATGCTGTTTGGTATGAGCGCGGCATGCTGTGTGTTTTATTCTATTGATATCATATTATTTATGGGGGGAAAATGCAACCGTGAAACAGAACATGACAGAAAAAAGCCGTGTAATCGAAAAAAAGTTGACGGACATACGCTTTTTTTGTTAAACTGAGATAGGATATCGCAAAGGGGCGTTATGTTCCCGGCGGTATTTTTGTTTTTAGGAAAGGTATGGCGTGCAGGCGCTGCCAATAAATTTTGAAACAGACAGGAGTGATCTGAAATGGCCGGTATCGTAGTTTTCGGCGCTCAGTGGGGCGACGAGGGAAAAGGAAGATTTGTTGATTATCTCGCTTCCAAGGCGGACATGGTGGTGCGCTATCAAGGGGGCAACAACGCGGGGCATACTGTTGTAGCAGACGGCGTGACGTACAAGCTGCGCCTCATCCCGTCGGGCATCCTTTCCAAGGGAAAGCCATGCGTGATCGCAAACGGCGTGGTAGTAGACCCAAAGGCGCTCAAAGCGGAGATCGAATATCTTGAGGAACGCGGTGTTTCGGTGGACAATTTATACATCAGCGACAGGGCGCACCTGATCATGCCCTACCACAGGGTGCTTGACGAGCTGAACGAAAAGAAGCTGGGGGAGTTCAAGATCGGTACCACAGGCAACGGGATCGGGCCGTGCTATATGGACAAGACGGGGCGCGTAGGCCTTCGGGTGTGCGACTTGATGGATGAGGAAACATTCCCGGAAAAGCTGAAAAAATGTGTGGAAGATAAAAACGAGGTCATCACCAAGGTTTATGGCGGTGAGCCTTTGCACTACGAAGAAATTTTGGAAGAATGCCGTGTGCTCGCCAAATATTTCAGGCCGTTTGTGTGCGACAGCGTATCGCTGCTGCACGAATACTACGACGCGGGCAAAACGCTGTTGTTTGAAGGCGCGCAGGGTATGCTTCTCGACATCGACTTCGGGACGTACCCTTATGTTACATCCTCGCACCCCAATACGGGCGGCGTAGGATCGGGCGCGGGTGTGGGGCCGCAGGTCCTGACGGAAGTGATCGGCGTTGTTAAGGCGTATACGACGCGCGTGGGCGAAGGGCCGTTTGTAACGGAGCTGCACGACGCGACGGGAGAAGAGATCCGCAAAAAGGGCAATGAATTCGGAACGGTGACGGGACGGCCGCGCCGCTGCGGATGGCTTGATCTTGTAATCGTTGATTTTGCGGCGAAAACAAGCGGTATCACCGGGTTTGCGCTGTCGCGCATGGATACGCTCGGTGGATTTAAGAAAGTTTTCATTTGCACTGGGTATGACATTGATGGTAAAATAGTAAATACTTATCCGGCGTCGCTGCAGACGCTTGCAAAAGCAAAGCCGGTTTATAAGGAGTTCGACGGATGGACGTCCGACCTCTCGCATATCCGCAGGTATGAAGACCTGCCGGAGGAGGCGAGGAAGTATGTGGAGTTCATCGAGCAGCATACCGGC
>NZ_JAYFPU010000068.1:0-2051 GCF_034927525.1 Christensenella sp. | reverse complement strand
GAAAAGACAGGCATTGATTTTGCGACAGATACGCAGGGCAACGTTATGGAAATGAAATATGCACGTCAGGCGGATGTTGCGCTTATGGGCGCGGGCGAGAACATGAAAGTCTCGCAAATCCAGATGGCGAACGCATTTGCTTCGATCCTGAACGGAGGAACGCTTTATACGCCGCGGCTGGTGCTTGGCTTAGCGGACAGCAACGGGAACATCGTCGAGAAATACGAGGCGGAGGTAAAGGGACAGACTGTTTCGCAGGACGTATCGGCACAGCTCAAGGATATGATGATCGATTACATCCAAAATGGAGACGGTACGCAGGCGCAGATCGCCGGATATTCGGTGGGAGGTTTAAGTGGTTCGTCTGCTTTCTATGATGGCGATACGCCGGTACAGGATAAGGTGATCTCCTCCTTCTTTGCCTTTGCGCCGGTCAAATATCCCAGATACCTCGTGATGATCACAGCGAGCGGCGTTTCTGCTGGAGAAAACAGCAATACGGTATGCGCGCCATATGCAAAAAAAGTATTAGAGGATATCCTTAAAAACAACAATATCGCACCGGACGACGAAGCTGCGCGCAATGCGGAAAAAACGGTTGTGCCGAACGTTGTGGGTATGGATATGCAGACGGCTAAGGATACACTCGCAAATATAGGTCTTGCTGTGAAGCTTGATGGCAGCGGCAATGTGCTGAGCCAGATTCCTGCGGCAGAAGAAGAAGTGTATGCCGGATCGACAGTGACGCTTACCATGGAAACGAAGTCGGCAACGGTACCGGCGGCTGAGATGACGACCGTTCCGGATTTTACAGGAATGGATATTGTGACGGCACGTGATACGGCGATCGGTGCAGGATTAAAATTTGTGGCGCTTGGTAATGGCGTGGCGCAGGGACAGAAGCCCGCAGCGAATTTGCAGGTGGAAAAGGGTACTACGGTAACGGTACAGTTCAACTACAAATAGACACAGCGCAGTAGCGGGATACAATATTTTGTGGTATAATACTTTTGTTTATGGAGGAGGTCACGAAAAATGAGACTGTCTGAAATATTTCGCGGGATCAGATGTGACATAAGAAGCAACAAGGATATTGAGATCAAAGACTTAAAATATGACTCCCGCAACGTAAAGCGCGGCGACCTGTTTTTTTGCATCTCCGGATTTGCCGAGGATGGTCATAAATATGCTCAGGACGCGGTAAGAAAAGGCGCTGCGGCGATCGCGGTGATGGAGTATCAGAGCGGGCTCGATATCCCGCAGGTCATTGTGAAGGACGATCGGGCGTCGATGGCTGCTGCTGCATGCAATTTCTTTGGCAATCCTGCCAAGCGGATGGCAATGGTAGGCGTGACGGGGACAAACGGAAAAACAACGACAACATATATGCTCAAGTCCATTGCGGAGCAGGCCGGATATAAGGTGGGGCTCATTGGTACGATCGTTAATATGATCGGCGACCGTGAGATTCATACAGAGCGCACCACGCCTGAATCAATAGACTTGCAGAGACTGTTGAAAAAAATGCTCGACAACCAGTGTGATATGGTCGTGATGGAGGTGTCCTCACACTCGCTTGAATTAAAGCGTGTCTATGGAATCGAATTTGATGTTGGTGTGTTTACCAACCTGACGCAGGATCATCTGGATTTCCACAAGACGTGGGACAATTATATCCATGCGAAGAGTATGTTGTTTGAGCAGTCGCAGAAGTCGATCATCAATATCGACGACGACAGCGCGGCCAATATGATGGCGGCGGCAAAAAGCGAGGTTGTCAAATACAGCGTGATGCAGCCGGTACAGTATATGGCGAAAAACATTGAGATCACGCATGAGGGAACGAAATTTACTGTAGATATGGGCGCTAATACGCTGGAAGCAGAGATAGGGATCCCGGGGCAGTTCACAGTCTATAATGCACTCGGAGCGATCGTAGCGGCGCACGCACTTGGCATCAATGTGCACTATATCGAGCAGGGTCTGAAGGCGATGCATCCGGTTGCGGGGAGGTTCCAGCCGCTTGATACGCACGGACAGGATTTTGGGAT
>NZ_JAYFPU010000220.1:0-2954 GCF_034927525.1 Christensenella sp. | reverse complement strand
TGAGGACATGGATGAACAGACTGAAGCGGTACAGCGGATGCAGGATTATATCGGGGTGCATGTGACAGAGGAAATCACCCTCTCGGATTTAGCCCGGGTCTCCTGCTTTTCCCCCTTTTACGCCCACCGGCTCTTTCGGACTCACACGGGGTTCACCCCAGCGGAGTATATAAGGAAGCTCCGACTGGCCCAATCCGCCCTGCGGCTGAAGGCGGCGGGCAGTCGGGTCACTGATGTGGCCTTCGATTTAGGCTTTGGCAGTGCCGATGGCTACACCCGAGCCTTTCACCGGGAGTTCGGCTGTAACCCCGGGGCCTACGCCCGCTCACCCATTCCCATCACCCTCTTTGTTCCCTATGGTGTGAAATTTCGAGCATTGCGAAAGGAAAAAATCGACATGGAAAAACTGCAAAGCGTTTTCGTGCAGGTCATGGAAAAGCCAGAACGGCAGGTCATCATCAAGCGGGGGATCGCCGCGACGGAGTACTTCGCCTATTGTGAAGAGGTGGGCTGTGAGGTGTGGGGCACCCTGTTGAGTATGGATAGCCTGGAAGGGGAACCGGTGTGCCTGTGGCTGCCCGAGTCCTATAAGACCCCCGGTACCTCCACCTACGTCCAGGGGGTCGAAGTCCCGGCGGACTACAACGGCTCCATCCCCGAGGGCTTCGATACCATTACCCTGCCCGCCGAGCAATACCTGGTATTCCAGGGTGAGCCCTTCCCCGAGGAAGACTACTGCGAGGCCATCCTCGCCCTCCAGAAGGCCATGGACCGCTACGACCCCAGCCTCATCGGCTACGCCTGGGACGATACCCAGCCCCGGATCCAGCTGGAGCCTCGAGGAGAGCGGGGGTATATTGAGATGCGGGCGGTGAAAGCAGTAGAGTAATGGATTCAAAATGAAAAGGCAGGTGTCCGACCGTCGGGTTGGGGGCTTGCCTTTATTTTTGGATAAATAGGGGATTGGTGGTATAATAAACCTTATAATTTTGGAGCTTCAACCGGTGAGCATCGGCGCTGTAAGGCCTTAGAGGCCTGGGGATCAATTGAGGAGGTGTCCATGGAACTCGGAATGACCATTCCACTGCAAAAATTCATAAAGGCTTCGGCGCCTCCCTACGGCATCGAGGACAATGCACTTTTTTGTTGGGAGGTCCACGTTGTTGAGGCGTTGGAGTCCCAACGTCTTTTTATTGTCAATGCTCAAAATCGATTTACCGTGGTGCTGGGGAATATGGCACCCGGGGAGTGGCAGAATCTAACCGCGGTGGTGTCCTCTGGCATTGAGACGGCTTTGAGGGATATTGGAGCAGGAGATAGGGCTGTCTCCAATTATTTTAATCAGGCGGGACCCGCGCTGTGGACGAAGACCCATGGTCGAAGTCCGGTGGCTGGCTTAAACCATATGGTGAAACATTATCTGTGGCGGCCCCTGTCATTGGTAACGGAGAAACAGTTCCAACGGGAGCAGAGCCGTTGGTTGAACAGGATGCCCTTTAAATATTTTGATTATCGCGGTACAGAAGAGCTGATGTGGGAGGCGTTACAAGCATTAGTTTAAATTGATAAACGGGTCACCCTAGCCGTAGCCAGTAGCGCGCCTGTTTTTATGACTAATGGAGGTCAAAAAATGCTTATATTCATTCGAATACTCATATCGTAAGATGTTTGGGGAATACATGGTCTACGTAGAGGATCGGCCGGTGCTGCTGGTATGCGATAACACGGTGTATGTGAAGATGCTCCCCGAGGTTTAAGGCGTATTGGCCGGGGCAGAGACCGGGAAACCCTACGAGGGAGCCAAGGTCCACTACATCCTGGATATTGAGGATGTGCCCCTGTGCCAGTCGGTTATTGGGATATTAAAGACGGTTATCCCGGTGCAAAAACCCCGGAAGCCGAAAAAAATAAAATCACCTTAAAAAAGTTAACCCTCCTTGACAGAATGTTCAGGAGGGTTTATTATTACAAGCACAGACACCCCCGGGGGGTGTCGGAATGAATGGGAGTAGAAAGAGGGAAAATCAATGAAAGCAGATGAAAAGAAGGTGCTTCGGCTCCTTAAAACAGCCCGGGGCCAGATTGATGGGATTATTAAAATGGTGGAGGAGGATCGATACTGTATGGATATTTCCCATCAGTTGATGGCGTCCCAATCGGTTTTACGCCGGGCCAATAAGGAGGTGCTCGCCGCCCATCTGAAATCCTGTGTCAAGAATGCCCGGACGGACGAGGAGATGGAGGAGAAGGTGGACGAGCTGGTGGCCACGTTGGATAAAATTATGAAGTAGGCACAGGAGAGCTGTTCGCGTCAAGTCGACACGGACTATATTCATATGACGGACGTCTGTGGGTCCAGGTTTTGGACAGCATCGTCGTGGAATTTTTTGAGAATTGAGGTAACAACATTGGAAAAAGAACGGTTTGATATAACAGGGATGACCTGTTCCTCCTGTTCCTCCCGGGTGGAGAAGGCAGTGGGTGATTTGGAAGGGGTGGAGACGGCGGCGGTGAATCTGTTGACCAATTCCATGGTGGTGGATTATAACCCCGATGCGGTGGACCCCCAGGAGATAGTCTCGGCGGTGGAGAAGGCGGGCTATGGTGCCGTCCCGGTGGAGGTGAACACGCCGGGAAGTGGCAGCAAGGTCACCCAGGCAGACCCCACCAATGTGGCGGAGATGGCCATTAAAGAAATGAAGCATCGAATTATCGTGTCCTTTGCCTTCCTTATTCCGCTGATGTATGTTTCTATGGGAAGTATGGTGGGTCTGCCTCTGCCAGGATTTTTAACGGGAATGGAGAATTCGGTATCCTTTGCCTTTACCCAGTTCCTCCTTACCCTGCCGGTGGTGGTGGTCAATCGGAAGTACTACAGCACGGGGTTTAAGACCCTATTCCACCGTGCCCCTAATATGGATAGTCTCATTGCCGTGGGCTCCGGGGCGGCCCTG
>NZ_JAYFPU010000096.1:0-15394 GCF_034927525.1 Christensenella sp. | reverse complement strand
AAAAGAGCGGTAAGCTCACATAAAAAACGCAGGAAAGTATTTAAACTCGCAAAGGGTTATTTTGGAGCAAAGTCCAAACAATATAAGTCCGCAAAACAGGCGGTCATGAAATCCATGAAGTATGCCTATGTTGGCAGAAAGCTGAAAAAACGCGATATGCGCCGTCTGTGGATCGTGCGTATCAACGCGGAGGCGAGACAAAACGGCCTCAGCTATTCCAAGTTTATGAACGGTCTTAGACAAAACGGGATCGACTTAAACAGGAAAGTGCTGGCTGATATGGCGGTTAACGACAAACCTGCGTTCAAAGAACTTACGGAAACGGCAAAGAAAAAAGTGCAGGCGTAATCGAAAAGAAATTTGGGGGATAAGCTGGTATCAACACTGCTTTATCCCCTTTTTTGTTCATTGCGGGAGAAGACCATGAAAGAGATCAAGAGTCATACGAATGAGTATATCAAGACGCTACGCGCTCTGAAGAAAAAAAAGGAGCGGGACGAGGCGGGCAAGTATATCATCGAGGGGATGAAAACCATTTGCGAAGCGCTGCATGCCGCGCAGGAGGTGGAGTGCATCCTGACGGCGGAGCCCGGCGGGGCTGCTGCTGCGCTTGCGCGTGAATATGGCGTGGAGATCATTTCTGTGCCTTACGAGATCATTCAGCAGATCGCGGATACGAAAACGCCGCCCAATGATATTGCGTGCATCAAAAAGCAGGAAAACCTGCCGGATTATGGCGGAAGGTTCTATGTGGCGCTTGACGATGTGAACGACCCGAAAAACTTGGGGACGATCATTCGCACTGCTGACGCGGCGGGGGTAGACGGCGTGTTTATATCGAATACCAGCGCGGACTTCTATGGCCCCAAGGCGCAGCGCGCGGCAATGGGCAGCACGTTCCACGTGCCCATCGAGGTATGCGAATTGCAGGATGCGCTTAAGAAGCTGAAAAGCGCGGGGGTGAACGTTTTGGCGGGAAGCCTTGCGGGGGACTATGAAATCGGCGTGCCGCTTGCTAAGGCATGCGTGGTGATCGGGAACGAGTCGCGCGGCATTTCCAAAGAGGTGCAGGAGCTGGCGGACGTGCTGTATAAGATATGCATATACGGACAGGCGGAGAGCTTGAACGCAAGCGTCGCGGCGGGTATAATGTTATATGATGTGCGCCGCGCCTTGGGGGAGTGAAGGACGTGTGTGTTAAGACGCTTCCCATTGGCGTAGCATACCGCAGTCTTAGATGGGTATTTGCATTCCGAGTCTGCGCGCTACGCTTGCAAAGACGTCGGAAGCAAACACCGCATCACGTCTGCGGATTCAGCACACCCGCAACATGTATTTGCGAATAGCATCCGGTATATTGCTGCCCGGCGTATGCGAGTTAGACGGCGCGCAGCGCGTCTGTTGTCTGAGCAAGTAGACGGGTAACAAATAGCGGATGCGGTCTAAATGTATAGTTGATAATGAATTGAGATAAATTTTGGAACATGAGAGGAAAGGGAATATGTCAAACGACGAAATCGTAAAGAAGGCGCAGGAAGAAATTGGCGCGGCGGGATCGAGCGGGGAGCTTACTGACATCCGTGTCAAATACCTCGGCAAAAAAGGCGAGATCACGATGCTGATGAAGCAGATGGGCACGCTTGCCCCGGAGGAGCGGCCGGCATTTGGCCAGGCTGTCAACGCGGCACGTGCAAGTGTGGAACAGGCGCTTTTTGCTGCATCGGAGAAGATTGCGCAAAAAGAAAAGGCAGAAAAACTGGCTGCAGAGCGTGTGGATATTACATTGCCCGGACGTGCGCAGGGCTTAGGCGCGCTGCACCCGTTAACGCAGGTATATTATGAGATCCGTGACATCTTTCTTGGCATGGGCTTTGACGTCAAAGAGGGGCCGGAGGTCGAGCTCGATCAATATAACTTTGAAATGCTGAATATTCCCAAGGATCATCCTGCACGCGATATGCAGGATACCTTTTATGTGAGCGACGACGTGGTGCTTCGGACGCATACGTCGCCTGTGCAGGTACGCACGATGCTCGAGCAAAAACCGCCTATCCGCATGGTCTGCCCCGGACGCGTGTTCCGTACGGACGATGTGGACGCGACGCATTCGCCTGTATTTATGCAGATGGAAGGGCTTGTGGTGGGCAAAAACATCCGTTTTTCTGATCTTAAGGGAACGATCAACACCTTTATCCATAATTTCTACGGCGAAGACGTAAAGACGAAATTCCGTCCGGGATTTTTCCCGTTTACGGAGCCTTCTGCGGAGGTGGACGTGACGTGTACGGTGTGCGGTGGTAAGGGATGCAGCGCATGCAAGGGCGCGGGCATGATCGAAGTGCTTGGCTGCGGGGTGGTGAACCCGGTGGTGCTCAAAAATTGCGGCCTCAATCCGGAGGAGTATTCCGGATTTGCGTTCGGCATGGGCATCGACCGTTTGGCAAACACCAAGTACGGGATCACGGATATTCGTTTACTCTATGAAAATGACGCGCGTTTTCTGCGCCAATTCGTATAAGGGAGGGCACAGAAAATGTTGGCACCATATAGATGGATCCGCGATTACGCGGACATAAAATCAGACGTAAAAACGCTTGCGGACAAGATGGTCATGACCGGAAACGGTGTGGAAGAAATTGTTTTGCTGGGCGAAAATATTGAGAACGTTGTGGTTGGGAAGATCGAAAAGATCAGTAAGCACCCGGACGCGGACAAGCTGCTCGTGTGCATGATCGACGTGGGGGACGCAGAACCTGTACAGATCGTGACGGGCGCGGACAATGTATTCGAAGGGGCGTATATCCCCGTTGCAAAGGCGCCGTCCATGCTTCCTGCGGGTCCTATCAAAAAGGGCAAGCTGCGCGGTGTGGAATCGTTTGGTATGCTGTGTTCGGGCGGGGAACTGAACCTAAAGGAAGAAGATTACCCGGGCGCGGGGGTCGATGGTATCATGATCCTTCAGGGCGAGCCTGATCCGGGTACGGATATCCGCGACCTGCTCGATTTGCGGGGCGCTGTCATCGATTTTGAGGTGGGCGCGAACAGGCCGGATTGCCTTTCGATGCTGGGTACGGCGCGCGAAGCTGCCGCTGCTGACGACGCCATATTCCATTTGCCGGAAACAGGCTATGAGGAAGGCGCAAGCAAAACAGAAGATATGGTGAGCGTGGAGGTCAAAGACAGCGACCTGTGCACACGCTATGTGGCGGCGGGCGTTACGGACGTTAAAATAGGGACTTCGCCTGAATGGATACGTGTGCGTTTGCGCGAGGCGGGCATCCGCCCCATCAATAATATCGTCGATATCACGAACTTTATCATGCTGGAAACGGGGCAGCCGATGCACGCTTTTGACGCGGACAAGATCCGCGGAAGCAAGATCATCGTGCGCCGCGCGAAGGATGGAGAGAAGATGAAGACGCTCGACGATAAAGAGCGTACATTCAACAAAAATATGTTGCTTATCTGCGACGAGGAAGGCCCGATCGGTGTAGCGGGCGTGATGGGCGGGCTCGACTCAGAGATCACGGAAAACACCAAGACGGTTATTTTTGAGTCGGCGAAGTTTATGTACGGCAACATTCGCCAGACCTCAAGGGGACTGGGGCTTGCGACCGAAAGCTCTATGCGTTTTTCGAAGGGCGTGGATGCGGGAACATCTATGTTTGCGATGCAGCGGGCGCTGACGCTGATCGACGAACTTGCAGCGGGCAAAGTGGCGCAGGGTATGATCGACATCTTAAACGAGGACTTGAAGCCAAAGGTCATTAAGGTGAACGCGGCGCAGGTGAACGCCAAGCTTGGTACGCAGATTTCCGCCAAGGAAATGCAAAAGCTGTTGAACCGCGTATATATCCAGACGGGGCTCATTGGCGACGAGCTTATTTGCACGATCCCCACGTTCCGCGGTGATATTTATGGCAGCGCGGACATCGCGGAGGAAGTGGCGCGTATGTACGGGTATGACAACATCCCGGAGACGAACCCGATGATGGAGGTTTCGCGCGGATGCGTTTCAGAATCCGAAGCGAAGACCGACCGCATCAAAGATCATCTGAAAAACAACGGATTTCTGGAGTGTATCACCTATTCGTTCACGGGTGCGCAGGACTATGAGAAGCTGGGTCTTGCGATGCCTGAATCGGTCAAGATTTTGAATCCGCTGGGCGATGATACGGCGTATATGCGCACGACATTGATCCCGCATATGCTGGGCGTTGTGTCGCTGAATCAGAACAAGAAAAACACGGATCTGCAGCTGTTTGAAATATCGAGGGTATACAATCCTGTGAAGGGCGAAGCGCTGCCAAAGGAGGTTCCTACGCTTGCGATGGCAGTGTATGGTAATAAGGATTTCTTTGACCTGAAGGGCACGATCGAAAACATTGTATCTCTTTTGTGTGGACGGGAGATCGTGTGTAAGCGGTCGAATGAGAAATATCTGCACCCCGGTGTTTCGGCAGACCTTTTTATCGGCGAAGAAAAGATCGGCGTGCTGGGGCGCGTGCATCCTGATGTGATGAAGGCGTTTGAGATCCCGCAGAATGTGGTGATTGCGCACATCGATCTGCAAAAATTGTTCGACCTTCAAAAGGATGCGGTCAAATATCGTCATCTTCCGAAATTCCCGGCGGCGACGCGGGACTTGGCGGTGATCGTTTCAGAAGAAGCGGGCGCGGGGGATATGATGCAGGCCATCCGTCAGGCGGGCGGCAAGAGGCTGGAGCAGGTCGGCCTATTTGACGTATATGCGGGCGACAAGATCGGCGCGGGCAAGAAAAGCGTGGCGTTTGGGCTTTCATTGCGCAGCAACGAAGGCACAATGACGGACGAGGAAGTCGACCGTGTTATGAAGAAGATATTGAAAGCGCTGGAGACACAGTTTGAGGCAAGCCTGCGCGCCGAATAATATGCAGTTGCGCCCTACGGGGGCTTATTGTATAATAGGGTAAAAGAGGTGTAAGGCGGTGGAAATGGTGGAAAAAGTAAAAACGGTTGTCAGTATCGGCGGAAAAGAGTATACGATCTGCGGAACGGACAGCGCGGAATATATCCATAGGGTGGCGCTTAAGGTAAACGCGAAGCTTGACGAGATGAAAAAGGCGAACCCCGATCTGAATAATATCCAGCTTGCTATGCTTACGTCTCTTAACATTGCGGACGACTATACGAAGGCGCATGACGAACTGGTTGCGACCAAAAAGGAACTGGAACGCGTCAAAAAAGAACTGGAACGCGCAACGCCGGGTTCTAACCGCACCGTACCTTATCGCAAGTAAAAAGATTTTGAGGGCTGCCCCGTCGGGGCAGCCTTTTTTTACGCAACAACGGACGCAAAATGTGGTATAATTAACCATTATGAATATACCGAAGTCTTTAGAATTCAACAGCATATTGGAAAAGCTTGCCGAACGGACGGTATCGGAGCCGGGCGCAAAGGCGGCACGGGCATTGACACCGCAGGGCGACGCGGGTGCGGCGCGGCTTTTGATGGAACAGACGATGGAGGCGGAGACGCTGCTGATCAAGCGGCCGAGCTATCCGGTTTGTTCGTTTGCCGCAATCGGTGCGGAGACAAGGCGCATGAAAACAGGCGCGAGCCTTTCCGGCGGCGAGATATTGCGCGTGATCAGCGTGTTTCGCGCGGCGAAGCTGGCAGCTCCGCTTGCAAAGGACGACGCGGCGCAGATGATCCCCGCGATGGCGAAGGGGTTGTTTTATGACGACGGCCTGATGAAGCGTGTGGAGGACTGCATCCTTTCGGACGAGGAGATCGCTGACGGCGCGTCTGCGGAGCTTAGCCGCGTGCGCAGGGAGATGCGCAAGGAAAACGAATTTATCAAGGGAAAATTACAGTCGATGATCCGCTCGCAGGGGGAATCCAAGTATTTGCAGGACGCGATCATCACACAGCGCAACGGCAGGTATGTTGTGCCTGTGAAATCTGAGTATAAGGCGAACGTTTCGGGCATCGTACACGAAAAAAGCGCGTCGGGCGCGACGCTGTTTATTGAACCGGCGAGTGTGGTGGAGGCTAACAACCGCATCCGCGAGCTGGAGGCGGCGGAGCAAAAGGAGATTGCGCGCATTCTGGCTGACCTGACGGCGGGGCTGAATATATACCGTGACGAACTGCGGACGGACGTGGAGATTTTGACGGAGCTTGACGTGCTGTTTGCAAAAGCGGCGCTGGGGCTTGCAATGCAGGCTTCGCCGGCGGTATTCAACGAGGAAGGTGAAATATCCATCAACGCGGGACGGCATCCGCTCATCGAGGCGGACAAGGTCGTGCCCGTTTCCCTTAAGCTTTCAGGCGGTATCCGCTCTTTGGTGATCACAGGGCCGAATACGGGCGGAAAAACCGTGATGCTTAAGCTGATCGGGCTTTTTGCGATCATGGCGCAGTCGGGATTGATGATCCCGGCGAAGTCTCCGGTGAAGCTGCCTGTATTTGACGGTGTGTTTGCGGACATTGGCGACGAGCAGAGCATCGAGCAGTCGCTTTCCACTTTTTCCGCACATATGAAAAGCATTATTTTTGCGTTGAAGCACGCGGGGAAGCAGTCGCTTGTATTGCTGGACGAGCTTGGAGCGGGGACAGACCCGCAGGAGGGCAGCGCGCTTGCGCAGGCGATCCTGACGGAGCTGATGAAAAAGGGCAGTATGGTGGTGGCGACTACGCATATTGGGGAACTAAAAGTTTTTGCGAACGAACACGAAGGATTTGAAAACGCGAGCATGGAATTTGACGCGGCGACGCTGACGCCCACTTACCGCCTGCTGATGGGTGTGGCGGGGCATTCCAACGCGATTCTTATCTCGCAACGTTTGGGGCTGCCGGGGAACGTGATCGCTGCGGCACAGGGATATATGAATGTAGAGCATCTGGAATACGGCAGGCTGATCGAGGCGGCGGAGCAGGCGGAAAAGCGTGCGCGCAAGATGCAGAAGGACGCAAAGGAAGCGCTGAGAGAGGCGAAGGACGAGCGCCGAAGGGCGGAGCAGACCGCGCAAAAGGCGGCGGAAAAGCGTAAGCTGATCTTGGCAAAGGCAAACGAAAAGGCGATCGAGATATTGGACGACGCAAAGGAAACGGCGGAAGACGCGATTGCAGAAGCCAAGCGCTTGGGCAAGCAGGACGAGTCGAGCCGTACGGTGAACACCAAAAAGGTGCGCGATCAGCTGACGGGCAAAAAGCAGTCGATCGAGCAGCACAAAAAACAGCAAAAGAAGGAAAGAACGCTGAAGGCGGAGGATATCCGCGTGGGCGATACGGTCGTGATCTTGGCGATGGATGCACCGGCAACCGTTTTGAAGTTGCCCAATGCAAAGGGCATGGTGCGCTTGCAGGCGGGCATCATGCAGGTGGATATGCATGTCAGTGAGCTTGGCCCGGGACAGGAAGAAGCGCCGAAGAAGGGTGCGCGCACCTCGCGCGTAGAGCTTGCGCCGCGCACGCAGGTCTCTATGGAGATCGATTTGCACGGGCAGGCGGTGGATGATGCGCTGATCGTTCTTGACAAGTATTTGGACGACGCGTTTCTTTCGGGTCTGAGTGAGGTAACGGTGATACACGGCCGTGGAACGGGCGTATTGCGTAAGGGCGTGCAGGAATATTTGCGCACGCATCCGCATGTGAAAAGCTATCGGCAGGGACAGTTTGGCGAAGGTGATATCGGCGTGACGGTTGTGACGTTGAAATAAGGAAGAGGTATTTGATGTTGTCAGTATGTTCGTCAGAAACAAATCGGTTTTGCAAGCTGCCAGCGAGCGCAGCAAAACAACCGCTAGCAGGGGAGAGCGTTACCCCTTCCCGAAGCGACCGTGAGGGAGCGTCTATTGTGGTAAGTGCGTGCCTCGCGGACATTGCGTGCCGCTATGACGGACAGCCGAAAACAAACGCAGAGGCGTTGCGTCTTGTGCGTGAGAAAAAAGCGATCGCGCTGTGCCCGGAGCTTATGGCGGGCTTTCCGGCGCCGCGTCCGCCGGCGGAAATTCGCGGCGGGGACGGTTTTGACGTTTTAGACGGGGGCGCGAAGGTTTATAATAAGAACGGAGAAGACATTACAGACGGCTTTTTGCGCGGCGCGCAAAAGCTGCTTAATTTTATACTGGAAAACGGGATTACAGAAGTATGGCTTAAGGACAAAAGCCCGAGCTGCGGCGTGACGGAGATATACGACGGCAGCTTTGCGGGCAACGTGGTTTGTGGCTGCGGCGTGACGTGTGCGCTATTAAAACGAAACGGAATCAAAGTGGTGGAGATACCGTAAAGGAGAAAACATGGCAAATATTCTGATCATTGACGACGACAAAAATATCAGGGAAGTGGTAAAGCTTTATCTGCGCAAGGAAGGGTATGAGGTGACGGAAGCGGCGGATGGCGCGATCGGCTTTGACCTTTTTATGGGCAGGCCGTATGACCTGGTGCTGCTCGATATCATGATGCCCGTGCAGGACGGCATCGAGACGATGAAAAAGATCAGGGAAAAGAGCAATGTTCCTGTGATCATGCTGACAGCCAAGGGGGATACCTTTGACAAGGTACTTTCTTTAGAGCTGGGCGCGGACGATTATGTGGTCAAGCCGTTTGACCCCAAGGAGCTTGTTGCGCGCGTTAAGGCGGTCATCCGCCGCAGCACACAGGAGGAAAAAACGGATGTGTTGGAATTCCCTAATTTAAAGATCGACATCCAGAACTACCAGGTGATCTATAAGGGCAAGGAGCTGCAAATGCCGCCTAAGGAGATCGAACTGCTGCACTTTTTGGCGGCGCGTCCCAATAAGGTGTTTACGCGCGACCAGCTTTTGGAGCAGGTGTGGGGTTTTGAATATTTTGGCGATTCGCGCACGGTGGACGTGCATGTGAAGCGTCTGCGTGAGAAATTCGACGAAGGCGAGCCGTGGCAGATCAAGACGGTATGGGGCGTTGGATATAAGTTTGAGGTTTAGGATATTGACAGATCATGAAAACAGGCCGCTTTGGCCTGTTTTTTAGAACTTTTCATTTTTTGTTTACATATCCGCAGGAAAAAGGCGGTATAATAGGGACAGGATAACACGCAAAGGATAAACGGATGATCAGGACGATCTTTGGTAAAATCATGCTGCTTTTCATGGCCATTATCATGGTCTCTTTGTTTATATCCGGAATTATGATGAGCTGGGTCGTGCGTAACGCATACCTTGACGACAGTGAGCAGCAGATGCTTGGCACTGCCGGAGACGTGGAGACCCTGCTTTCTTTTTATAAGAGCAATTATCTGACCTTTAACCAGATGGCGGCACAAATCCTTGTTAAGGCGGAGACAAACAAGGACGTGATCTGGATTGTGAACAGCGACGGCACGGTGTGGACGGCGGCAGACCCGAGCGGTCAGTCGAGTGTGACCAAGGAAGAAATACAAATGTATTTTGAGGATATGCTCGTTGAGCTGCAAAAGGGCAACGCAGTCAGGGTCGTTACCGAGGAATCTAACTTTTTTAATACCCCGGTGATCACAGTGGCAAAGCCGGTGATCGCGGAAGGCAATGTGACGGGGTATGTGTTTGTGCATAAAAAGATAAACGAGCTGGAGGCGTCGCTGATGGCGATGTATCGCCAGATCGTTTTGGCGGCATGTATTTCAGCTGCGCTGGGCATTATACTGACGTATTTGTTCTCAAAATCGATGCTGCGTCCGCTGTCTATCGTCAATACAGGGGCAAAGCAGCTTGCGAAGGGGCATTTTGATATCAGGCTGGATGTTTCTTCTAAGGACGAGATCGGACAGCTTGCGGATACGTTCAACAGCGTGGCGCGTGAGCTTAAGAAATATGAGGCGACACGTGAAAGCCTTGTGGCTAATGTTTCGCACGAGCTGCGCAGCCCGCTCACCTCTATACAGGGGCTGCTGCAGGGCGTGATCGACGGGACGATCCCTAGCGACGAGGCGGAGCATTATCTTGGTGTGGTGCTTGACGAGACCAAGCGTTTGGGATTTCTTATAAGCGATATGCTCGATCTGGCGAAAATTGAATCAGGGCAGTTCCCGATGCAGATCGAAAAGGTGGAATTAAGCGAGCTGCTGCGCCGGACGATCATTACGTTTGAAAGCAAGATCGAGGCCAAGAATCTTGAAGTTTCTATTGAGCTGCCGGAGGAAAAGCAGTACGTTTACGCAGACGAGAACCGTTTGAAGCAGGTGCTGCACAATATCATTGAAAACGCGATCAAGTTTGTAAATGAAGGCGGGGAGCTGAAGATATATACCGCGTCCAGCAAGGCAAGCGTTTTTGTGAATATCAATAATTCTGGGAACGCGATCCCCAAGGAAGATTTGCCGTACCTCTTTGACCGTTTTTACAAGATAGATAAGTCGCATTCGCGTACAAAGGAGGGGACGGGCATCGGGCTTTCCATTGTGAAGAATATTCTGAAGGAACACGGACAAAAGATTTGGGTGACGTCAGACGAGCTGAGCGGGACGACGTTCACCTTCACGCTGAAAAAGGTATAAAATTCTTTAAAGTTTGTTCACAACTTCTTCACAAAACGCGTGTAAGATGAAAATAGTAAAAGGATCAACCGGAAAGGTTTGACATAACAGGAGGAACGAACAATGGACGAGAACGGTTTTAACAATATGGATGGAAACGGCACAGACCCGCAGGGGCAGAACACGCCGCCTTCGTCCCCGCAATCATCACAGCCGGAGGCGCCAAATGCCGCGCAGCAGTTTGGACAGCAGGCACAGCCCCAGCAGCCGTATCAGGCGCCGCAACCGACGCAGCCGCCGGTATATGACGACAGTTATAATTATGAACAGCCTGCCTCCCCGAAAAGGAAACGGGAAAAGACAAAAAGGCATGGGATCGGCGGGATCATTACGGCGGTCGCTGTGGCGGGTATCCTTGTCGGTTGCTTGTTGATGGCGTTTGTGATCGGGCCGGTGGTATATGGAGCAAACGGCATGCTGCCTGTGCTGCCCAATCAGGAGACGGAGCAGCAACAGCAAAAAGACGACCAGAAGGAAGCGCCGCAGTTGGGGGGAGAATCGGCAGATATCAAGGATTCGGCAAACCCTGTTGTGGACATTGCGGAGTCTATGAAGGACAGCGTGGTGGGCATTACGACATATAACAAGCAGTTGGTATCGGGACAGGAGCCTGTGGAGCAGGCGATCGGCGCGGGTACGGGATTTGTGATCTCGAACGACGGATATATACTGACCAACAACCACGTGGTGGAAGATGGGAACGTGATCAAGGTAAAGACATCGGATAATCAGGAACACGTGGCAGAGGTCGTAGGCAGGGACGCGGCATCGGATGTGGCAGTCCTTAAAGTGGAAGGGCTAAACCTGCCGGCGGCGCCGCTTGGAAACAGCGACGAGCTCAAGGTTGGGGAGCTTTCCGTGGTGATGGGCAATGTGCATGGAGATACGTTCAACAATACGGTGACGGTCGGATATGTCAGCAATGTCAAAACGACGATCAGCATCAACGGCGTTACGCTGGAGGTGATCCAGACGGACGCGGCGGTAAACCCCGGCGATTCGGGCGGCCCGCTCCTTGACTCTAAGGGCAACGTGATCGGCATGACGACGGCAAAGCAGTTTTATTCCGGTTATGATTCCAGTGGAAACGCGCTGAACTCGGAAGGGATCGGTTATGCGATCCCCATTAACAAAGCCATCGATATTGCGCAGCAGCTGATTGAGAATGGCAGTATCCCGCGTCCGGGCATCGGGCTTTCGTACGCGATGATCTCGGAGGTGGACGCGAGCCTGTGGAAGACGCCGCGTGGTGCGCTGGTGGCGGACATAACGCCGGGCGGGCCTGCGGAAAAAGCAGGCATCAAGCAAAATGACGTAATCACACAGATCGACGGCGTAGACCTGACGACAGCTGATAAGATGCCTTCCTTTGACGGCAAAAATATCGGCGACGAGATATCTGCAACGGTATGGCGGGACGGAAAGGAATACACTGTGACGATGACGCTTGAGGATCTCAATGCGATGGATACATCGTCGGCAGCGCAGGCTCCTGAGGCACAGACCCCAGAGATGCCGGAGATACCGGGAGGCGGCGACAATAATCAGCTTTTCCCGGAGCTTCCGTAAACCAAAAACACACAGAGTGACACATAAAACAAAAAGCGCGGGCAACCGCGTTTTTTTGTTTTGCTGCAGTGATTCTTTGCATAAAATATGATATAATACGGTCTATGCGGAAAATCTATCTGGACAATGCGGCGACAACACAGCCGCTTGCGATATGCAGTGATATTTATACGGAATATGCGCAGGAACTTTGGCAGAATCCGTCGGCGCTTTATGCGGACGCGACGCGCGTGCAGACAAAGGTAGAAGAAGCCAAAAAGACGCTGCTGCGCGCTTTTGGGTCTTCTGTACACAGGTGTGTTTTCACGAGCTGTGGTTCGGAGAGCGCGAACATGGTCATTTTGCGCGGCGCTCGTCAGAAGAAGAACATGAATTATGTATGCGGCGGCGCGGAGCACCCGTGCGTGGAGGAAAGCTTCAAATATCTTGCGGAGCAGGGATATCCCGTTACTTTTATCAAGCCGGACAGGCACGGCGTGATCACTCCGGCGCAGGTGGCGGAAGCGGTTGATGCAGATACGGCGCTTGTGAGCGTGATGCACGTCAATAACGAAACGGGCGCGAAAAATGATATTGAGAAGATCGCAGCTGCGGTCAAGGCAAAAAATGCGCAGGCTATGTTCCACGCAGACGGCGTTCAGGCGTACTGCAAGGAGCGGCTTACAAATACTTCGAATATTGATTATTATACGGTGAGCGCGCACAAGCTGCACGCGCACAAGGGAACGGGCGCGGTGTTCTATAAGGAAAATACGCCGCTTAAGCCTTACATTCTTGGCGGCGGGCAGGAGGGGGGACTGCGCAGCGGGACGCAAAACACGCTGGGTATCTTTTCGTTTGCGGCGGCGGTTTCTTATTTTATGGAAGAAGCGGACAAGGAGCAGGCCGGGCGTGTCAGGGATATATTCTTAGAGGCGTGCAGCGGGATAGAAGATATCGTGCTGCTTACGCCGGAGGACAGCGAACAAGCGTGCAGGCATATCGTCAATTTGTCTGTGCTTGGTGTGCGCGGGGAAACGCTGCTGCACACGTTAGAGCAGCAGGGAATCTGTATTTCGACAGGGTCGGCGTGCTCTTCAAAAAAGGGCAAAAGCAGGATCGCTAAGGCGCTTGGCCTGAGCGAAGAGGAAGCGGAAGGCGCGATCCGTATCAGCTTTTCACCGTTTACAACACAAGAGGAAGTTTTGACTGCTGCTGCACAGATCAAGAAGGAGGCGGAGCTGCTGCGGCGGTTCACGCGGAAATAGGGGAAGAAACGATGTTATTATTGGTACGTTATGGCGAGATATATTTGAAGGGACTCAACAGGCCGCACTTTGAGGCGCTGCAGATAGGCGCGCTTCGGCGTGCGCTCAAAGGATTTCCTGATGTGAAGGTGCAAAAAGGATATGGACGCATTTATGCAACGGATATCGCAGAAGCGGATATGCCGGGCGTGATCGACGCTGCAAGGAAGGTGTTTGGCCTGCATTCCGTTTCGCCTGCTACGGAGATGGAAAAGGACATGGATGTGATCCGTGAAACGATGATCCGTATCACGCAGGAATATATGGAGCAAAAGGGCATTGAAAAAGCGACGTTCAAGGTGGCAGCGAAGCGCGCGGACAAGCGGTTTCCGCTTTCCTCTATGGAGATCGCGGCAGACCTTGGCGGAACACTCCTCGAGGCGATCCCAGGACTGCGTGTGGACGTACATGAACCACAGATCACCGTACACATCGAGGTGCGCGAAAAATGTTATGGCTATGTGGACATCATTCCATGCGTGGGCGGGATGCCGCAGCGCTCGAACGGGCGCGCGATGCTGCTGTTGTCCGGCGGGATCGACAGCCCGGTGGCGGGATATATGATTGCCAAGCGCGGTGTGGAGCTTTGCGCGGTGCATTACCACAGCTTCCCGTATACGAGCGAAGCCGCCAAGCAGAAGGTGATCGACTTAGCGAAGATCGTGTCGCAATATGCGGGGCGCATCCGGCTGCATGTTGTGAGCTTCACGGATATCCAGATGCAGATATATGAAAAATGCCAGCATGAGATGCTGGTCATCATTATGCGGCGGTTTATGATGCGTATCGCACGTGAGCTTGCTAAGCGCGACAATGCGCAGGCCATCGTGACGGGGGAGAGCATTGGGCAGGTCGCGAGCCAGACGATGGAGAGTATCGGCGTTACTGATAGCGTTGTTACAGATATGCCGGTGTTTCGGCCGCTGATTGGGATGGATAAGAGCGATATCATCGACATTGCAAACGAGATCGGCACTTTTGAAACGTCTATCCTGCCGCATGAGGATTGCTGTACGGTATTCGTACCCAAGCATCCGACGACGCGGCCTAAGCTTGAGCGCGTTATTGAGGAGGAAAGCATCCTTGATATCGACGCGCTGGTGAAGCAGGCTGTGGAGAGCGCGGAGCTTATCAGGATAGACTGAAAAGAAAAGGACTGCTGCGGCAGTCCTTTTTAGATTCTATTTCACTTCTGGCTCAATATCATCAAATAACTCACAATCAAAAAATTCCCTGACAGATATATTAACGCCGTCGCATAATTTTTTAATGGTAGCCAGACCCACATTATAGGTAGGTCCGTTCACAATATTATTAACCGTAGACTGTGTCACCCCTGATTGATTGCTAAGGGCATTCACGGAAAGATTGTTATCTTTACATAGTTGCAATATTCTTTTGCGCACAGCTTGAGCTATATTCATAAAGACCTCTCAACGATATATCGTTAACTAAGTCTAGCAATTATATTTAGAAATGTTTAACCATTAACGGTTGATTTTTTAGTGGTTTTTTATTAATATAACGATATACGGTTATTGTTGGAGGTTTGAATGGAAAAATTAACGACCTGTTGTTTTAGCGGCTACCGTCCCGAAAAATTTGGATTCCCACTCAATGCGTCGCGTATGGAATATAGCCTGCTGCTGGGATACGTCAACATCTATATCCTATTCAGCGTAGAAAAAGGGTATACGACGTTTTTGTGCGGGATGGCGCAGGGCTTTGACATTATTTGCGGCGAAACCGTCCTGCGCCTGAAAAAACATGCAGGCTATGAACACATCAGGCTGGTTTGTGTCGTCCCCTACAGGGGGCACGGCGGTCAATGGGCAGAGGAATGGAGGCTGCGCCATCAAAGATTAGAGGCGCTCGCGGATGAGATTGTTTATGTGTGCGAAGGCTATGAAAGGGATTGCTTTTTGGCGCGCAACCGTTTGATGGCTGATCATGCAAACAGGCTGATCTGCTATTATGACGGTAAAAGCGGCGGCACGGCCT
>NZ_JAYFPU010000062.1:0-7719 GCF_034927525.1 Christensenella sp. | reverse complement strand
ATGATCAGCTCAAAACACAGCAGGCTTGCCGTAGAATTATGGATTTCTACGCTTGTCGGCTCGCAAACGATTGCAAAGGGCGCACGGTAGCCGCGTTTGACGCAAGCACGCGTCCCGATTGTACCTCCCTCACAGGATTCTTCGCCTGACGTCAGCATCAGTATGACGTCGCCGCCCAGTTCGTCGCCGCTTTCCCTGATTGCCTTTGCCGCCCATATCGCGGCAGCCAGGCCGCCCTTCATGTCGTTTGATCCGCGACCATAGATCAGTCCGTCTTTTTCTTCTGCGCCGAACGGATCCACATACCATTTTTCAAGCTCCGTTACCGCGACGGTATCCACATGGGCATTCAGTATGATGTCCTTGCTTTTTCCTTTTCTGTTGCCATGCAATACAGCGCAGATATTGGGGCGCTTTCCTTCTTCGTCCGCTGCAAACTTGTCTACCGAGAACCCCATTTCCAGCAATGTTTTTTCCAGATAATCCTGTATTTCCACTTCCTGATTCCCTGGATTGGTAGAATCGATTTTAATCAATTTCTTTAAAAAACCAATCATTTCTTCCTGGTTACTTTCCAGATAGTTCAGTGCATCTTTTTTTGCCATCTCGCCCTTCCTCCCCTCGTCAGTCTTTCTCCAGATATTCCACGACATATTTCAGGTTGTCACGGAACGACCCGTCTGCGATAAACCGCTTGTCAAAAAGCGCGCTGCCCATCGTCATGCCCCATGGCCTGAGTTCCTTCATAAAATCCATACGTGCGTTGGAATCGATGCTGCCCGCCACGACCACCGGAAAGCTGACTTCCTTCACAAACCGGCGCAGCAGCTCCTCCGCATCACCGACAAAGCGGTAAGCAAGGATATCCGTACCTTCCACGCCCAGCGCTTCAAACTTTTTTGCCCCTTCAATGACGTCCTCGTACGTGTCGCCGAGGATGGAAGGATTGCCCCACACTTTCCCGCAAAACGGAAAATACTTCATGTTCGCCTCTTTAAGCAGCTTGTGTACCGATGCAAAATACACCGTGCCCATCAGGTAATCAAAGTTACATTCGATCGCCAGCTCCGCCGCGCTCAAGCATTCTTCTTCCTTATATGTGACCACTTCCAGATACGTCGTTTTTCCCGCAGCCTTCATCAGGGCGACCAGCTTCTTCATCTCGTCTGTGGGGATACCAATATTTTTAAATCCCCAATCCTGTACCGGCAAATCCTTACAGCTTTCAAACACCTGCGCCGCATCCTTTACCGTCTGGTCATGATACGTCAGCATTACAATCATCTTCATGTTTCCCATTTTTTCTTCATCCTTTCATATTTTGATCCCGTTTTTTAAATTTATCAGGTCTCGTTGAACATACTCGTCAGGTCTGTGAACAGCTTCTTGAATTTAACGTAACCCTCCGCGTATACCTCTTCATTTTCCGTGATGGGCATATACTTACGCTTCACGCTCACCATGCGCTCGCACGCTTCCTCCACGCTGTCGAACATGCCGACCGCGTTGCCCGCCAGAATCGCCACACCCAGGCATGCCGCTTCTTTGGTGTTGCTTGTGCATAAATCCCGCCCTGTGATATCCGCTTTGATCTGGTTCCACAGTACGCTTTTCGATCCACCGCCCAGCGAACGTATCTCCGTCACCTGCACCCCTGCGTTTTCCAGCGCCTCAATGTTGCGGCGTATCATATACCCAACCGATTCCATGAACGCACGGATAAAGTGTGGCTTTTTGTGCGCCAGTGTAAATCCGTAAAACACGCCCTTGGCCTTGGGATTGATGTCCGGCGCCATCGACCCGTTTAAGTGCGGCAGCGCCAGCAGCCCTTCACTTCCCGGTTCAATGAGCATTGCTTCCATCGTCATATAGTTATATGCGTCCTCATCCGTCAGCCTGCTGATCGTCTGTTCCTCCTGACAGAAGCAATCGCGGAACCACCGCAGCGTCATGCCGCCTGTTGTAAAGGTGTGGAGCATATACATATCCGGTATACCGAAATAATGGAGCGGCATCAGGCCGTTCGGATCGAATTTCGGCGTATTGATGGGCGCACAGATCGCGAGCGCCGCACCGATGTTCTCTGAAAAAATGCCCTCTTTAATGTTTCCTACGCCAATCGCACCCGCCGCCTGATCAAGCGCGCCCGTGCACACCCAAAGGTTTTTGGAAAGCCCCAGCTCTTTGGCCACTTTCTCTGAAAGCCTGGCCACCTTTTGTCCGGGTTCCATGATCTTTGGCAGCTGCTGTTCGCTGATATCAAGATAATCGATCATTTCCTTCCACCAGCCCTTGGTGTTGATATCCCAATATGCGGTGGAGCACAACAGCGATCCTTCTGAAACGAATTGATCCGTCAGACGATAGATCAGCCAATCTTCGATCAGCAAAAATTTATCTGTTTTTTCGAATACTTCCTTGTGATGGTTTTTCATCCATAAAATTTTGGACGCCGGCCAGCAAGGGTCAAATTTGATCTGCCCTGTAATGCGGTAACAAACCTCATCCGTAAATTTATCTTTGAGCATCTGGCTTTCACGCTGCGCCCTTCCGTCCATCCATACGATGGCGTTTGTGAGCGGACGCCCGATTTCGTCCATAAAAAACAACGTTTCTCCCTGTGCCGAAATGCCCAGCGCACAAATGTTTTCCGGGTTTACCCCGCTGTTTTGCACGATATGGTGCACCGCATCTTTAAACGCGTTCCAATAGGTGTCTGCGCTGCATTCCACATAACCCGGACGCGGTGTGATCAGGTCGTATTCCCGTGTGGCTCCGGTGATCGACACTCCCGATGAATCGATCAATGCCAGCTTCAAAGCAGTGGTTCCCAGATCAACGCTTAAAATGTATTTGCTCAATGTATTTCCCCCTCCAAAGTGTTTTTTGATACACAAAGCCTGCAAAACCGTTCTTTCCCTTTTCCAGGCACTTACACGATGTTTTGTAGATTCAGCGGATTATTTTTTCATATTTTCTAATATTTTAAGATTTTTGAAAAAATATCCATTTGTGGTTTGTATGATGTAAATTCCTCGAAACAGGGATTTTACACCGTACATACTTTGTCTTCTTCTTTTAAATCGGGATTTTGATTGCTAATACGAAGATGCGTTGTCATTTTGTCTTGTTTTGTCTCTTTGGTTTTGTCTCGTTTGCAGGGAAGTTTCCTTTGTTATTTTCATTATATTTCCAGTATTACGAGATGTCAATAGTTATTTTCCGTTTTTAAGGGATTATTTTTCAAAATCAAGATTTTCAATCCGATGCTTTCGCACAACCGTGCGCTTTTTATCATTCTTTTTAGTTGACAATATTTTAATTTTTTTTTTCAATTTTATGCTTTTTTTAATCGTTTAATCTTGATTTTTAAGATTTTTCACGGTTGTTTTCTCGATTTCGTTCTTTCGCTTTTCTTTGCGCAGCAAGCAAAATACCCGTTTTTTAAGATTTTTTTGTGTTTTCATCGATATAATCTTTTGAAAAGAGATTTTTCAACGTTTTTATTGATGTTTTTCAAACAAAAACTGATTTTAAAATTATTCTTATAGACAAATAATGAGAATTTATATATAGTATAGTTAAGAAAATTTTAATGATATCAAGTTGGAGGAATACCATGGATAATTTGGGAATGCGCCTAAAACTCTCTCGCGAACGGGCTGATCTGACACAGATCGACGTTTATAAGGCGATCAATCTGAACAATAAATCATTGTCAAGATATGAGAACAATATCTCTTCACCGGATCCGGATACGATACGCGCCCTGGCAAAGCTTTATAATGTGACGACCGACTACCTGTTTGGCCTGGCCGACCCGACCGAGCTGGTGAACGAGCAAAAGCTGTCCCCCGCGGAAAACAAGCTGCTGCACATTTTCCGTTCCCTTTCACCCATTGGGCAAGGCCGCCTTTTGGAGCGTGCGGAGATTATCCGCGACAGCGATTCATTCACGTCCTCCGTGGACGAACCGATGCAGATGGCAAGATAATGCCCTGCGCCAGAAAAGGAGTTTGTAATGAAAGAAATTAGTTTTGGGCAAAGCGCGGCGCTTTCCGGCCCACACCTTTTCGCCGCGATCGTAACGCGCAACGAAGCGGGTCAGGCGAATATTATGGGCGTGTCCTGGTTTTCCTTCGTTTCCATGAAGGACGGTAAGCTCTTGTTTTGTACGAGCAACAAGGGATACACGGGCGGTGTGATCCAAAAAACAAAAAAAGCGTCCTTGTGTATGGTAACTGAGGACATCAAAGAAAAGGTGTTGCAGTGCTGCACCTGTTCCGGCTCCGCCACAAATAAAATAGAAGCGTTCGGCATCAGCCTCGATACATATGACGGGTTTGACGTGCCCGTTGTTTCGGGTGCTGGCGTATGCTGGGCCTTAGAGCTTAGCGATAGTATGATAGCTGGTGACCACACCATTTATGTCATGGATGTCAAAAAGACAATATTGCTGGAGGACAAGCCCCATGTAATGGCCTTTGACGGCTACAAACGGTTGGCGACTGTCTGAGCCGATCGTTTTTTTCCAACAAAAAGAGACTGTCTCACGCCCAATCGCGCAGACAGTCTCTTTTATTGCTCTTTTTTCTTTTTTCGCGGTTTATCGCCAATGCCCGTCAATATCCAGATAAGCGCGCTGACGCCCATCAATACGGGATAAAACAGGAACGGTATGATATCCATTGGCGTGAGCGCCAGTCCCGCCGCAGTCGCACCGGCGGCGGCATACAAAAGCTGTGCGCCATAAGGAAGAATGCCCTGCCATGCGGACGTAAAAATATCGAGCAGCGAGGCTGTGCGCTTGGGCTCGATGTTGAATTCGTCCGCGATATCCTTTGCGATGGGTCCTGCGATTACGATCGCCACCGTGTTGTTGGCAGTCGCCACATCGACCATCGAGCTTAAGGCCGCGATACCCAGCTGCGCGCCTTTTTTGGTCTTCACCACACGGCGGATAGAATGCAATATAAAATCGATGCCTCCGTTTTCCTTCACAAGCCCGATGATACCTGCCACAAGGATAGAGATGACGGTGATGTCGTACATTCCGACGATGCCGCCCGTACCGTCCGGCCCGCCCGCGATTACGCTGAATATCTGCTGCGGCAGGATCGCACCGGAAAACAGCCCGATCACCAGCGAAAGCACGATACCGCTCACCAATACCAGCACAACGTTGAGTCCCACTAGCGCGCCGACAAGCACCGCCAGATAGGGAATGATCTTCACAAAATCATATTCGAATATTCCGGATATCTCATAAGGCTTCCCTATGGTAAGCATAATAAGAATGACCAGTGTAATGATCGCCGCAGGCAAAACGATCTTAAAATTTTCCTTAAACTTGTCCTTCATCGCACAGCCCTGCGTCCGCGTTGCGGCAATGGTAGTGTCCGAGATCATGGAAAGGTTGTCCCCAAACATCGCCCCGCTCACGACTGCGCCCACGCACAGCGCGCCGGGAAATCCGGTCTTTAAGCTGATGCCCACAGCAATAGGCACCAGCGCGGCAATCGTCCCGACCGACGTGCCCATCGAAAGCGAAATAAAGCTGGCGATCACAAAGAGCCCTGCTACGGCCACGCCCGGCGGCATGATGGACAGCGCAAAATTCACCACGCTTTCCACGCCTCCCGATGCCTGTACCGTGCCGGAAAACGCGCCCGCCAGAATAAACACCAGGCACATGATCATTACGTTCTGGTTGCCCATGCCCTTTGCGGCAATATTCAGTTTATCAGAAAAGCTCTTTTTGGGGTTTTGTAGAAAGGCCACGATCAGGGCGATCAAAAAACCGACGACTGCCGGAACCGCATAAAAATCCTGAAAAATGATCCCGCTTCCGATAAATACGATCAGAAAGACAAAAACGGGCAGTAGCGCGCTCAGTTTCCCCTGCTTCATACAGTGCTCTCCCTACAGTATGGTTTGATTTATGTTACCACGAAACAGGGTCGTGCGCTACCTTTTCGTTTTCCCGCAATATACAAAGTTTCCTGTTTGCGCACGCGATAGAAAATGGTATGATAGTAGTAACGGAAAATATGGCCGGAAACACGGCGTGCAAAGGAAAGGAACCCACCGACTATGGAGCACTATTATCAAAAGGATATCGAATGCGCATCGCGGAAGCAGATCACCG
This sequence comes from Christensenella sp., assembly GCF_034927525.1. NCBI lineage: Bacteria > Bacillati > Bacillota > Clostridia > Christensenellales > Christensenellaceae > Christensenella > Christensenella sp. Next base: position 1,571 of record NZ_JAYFPU010000062.1, on the reverse strand, counting down.
CGTGGCAGGACGAGCGTCTTGTCAACACAGTCAAGCACGTTTATGAAAATGTACCGTACTACAAAAAAATAATGGATGAAAAAGGCCTGACACCCGCGGATATTAAGTCCGCCGCAGACCTTAAGAAGCTGCCCTTCCTGACAAAAGACGATTTACGCGAGGCTTATCCCTACGGCCTTTTGGCAGTACCTCTCCGCGAGGCTGTACGCATCCAGTCCACCAGCGGCACTACTGGCAAACGCGTCGTGGCGTTCTATACGCAGCACGATATCGACCTGTGGGACGATTGCTGCGCACGCGCCATCATGGCGGCAGGCGGAACGAAAGACGACGTTGTGCACGTGAGCTATGGCTACGGCCTTTTTACAGGCGGTCCGGGCTTAAACGGCGGATCGCACAAGGTCGGTTCGCTGACGCTGCCCATGTCGTCCGGTAATACGGAGCGGCAGATACAGTTTATGGTCGACCTCGAATCCACGATCCTGTGCTGTACCCCGTCTTACGCCGCTTTCCTTGCGGAGACGATCTGGGAAATGGGTCTGCAGGACAAAATCAAGCTAAAAGCGGGCATCTTCGGCGCGGAAGCATGGAGCGAGGAAATGCGGCAGGATATCCAGAGCAAGCTTAATATCAAGGCCTATGATATCTACGGGCTGACGGAGATTTCCGGCCCGGGCGTTTCGTTCGAATGCAGCGCACAAAAGGGTATGCATATCAATGAAGACCATTTTATCGCAGAGATCATCGACCCTGTGACGGGCGAAGTACTGCCTGACGGGCAGAAGGGCGAGCTTGTATTCACGAGCATCACCAAAGAGGCCTTCCCCCTGCTGCGTTACCGCACGCGCGACATCTGCATCCTGAGCCGCGAAAAGTGTTCGTGCGGCAGGACGCACGTCAAAATGACAAAGCCGCTTGGGCGCAGCGACGATATGCTCATCGTCAAGGGCGTCAACGTATTCCCGTCACAGATCGAGACGGTACTACTCAACAAGGGATATCCGGCAAACTACCAGATCATCGTCAGCCGCGAGAAGAACAGCGACAAGCTGGAGGTTCAGGTAGAAATGACGCCCGAGATGTTCTCCGATACGATCAGCACGGTTTACGACAGGGAAAAAGAACTTGTCGACGCCATGAGAGCCATGCTCGGCATCCATGCCGAGGTGCATCTGGTTGCTCCCAAGACAATCGTGCGCAGCGAGGGCAAGGCTGTACGCGTGGTCGACAAACGCCACCTTTATTAAGGGAAAGGAGTTTCAGCTATGACTGTAAAACAAATCTCCGTATTTTTGGAAAACAATGCAGGACAGCTCGCAGAGCTTACGAAAGTCCTCGACCAGAACGGCATCGATATGCGGGCGCTTTCTGTCGCGGAAACGCGCGATTTCGGTATCCTGCGCCTGATTGTGGACGATTCCTATAAAACGGCAACCGTACTTAAGGACGCGGGGTATATCTGCTCCATCACGCCCGTTCTTGCCGTCGCCATCCCGGACGAGCCGGGCGGCCTTCATAAGGTGCTCACCATTTTAGGCGATAACAAGATCAATCTGGAATATACCTATGCG
>NZ_JAYFPU010000226.1:0-4682 GCF_034927525.1 Christensenella sp. | reverse complement strand
CATTCTTAGATGCGGGTCGAATGATCTTGCCTGCGTTGGAAAGTTCCTCTATGCGGTGCGCGCTCCATCCGGCAATACGTGCCATCGCAAAGATTGGTGTGAACAATTCTGTCGGTAATTTAAGCATACTATATACAAAGCCGCTGTAAAAGTCCACGTTTGCGCTGACGCCTTTGTAAATCTTGCGTTCCTTGGCAATGACCTCCGGTGCAAGACGCTCTACCAATGTATATAGCTGGAACTCCTTGGAAAGGCCTTTTTCTTCAGATAGGTTCTGTACAAAGCTCTTAAAGATATCTGCACGCGGATCGGAAAGAGAATAAACTGCGTGCCCCATACCGTAGATGAGCCCGGCTTTGTCAAACGCCTGCTTGTTGAGCAGTTTGGCAAGATAATCCTTTACTTCGGACTCGCTGCCCCAGTCTTTTAAGTTCTTTTTCATATCTTCGATCATCTGGACTACCTTGATGTTCGCGCCGCCGTGCTTCGGCCCTTTTAAGGAGCCTAAAGAAGCCGCAACGGACGAATATGTATCCGTTCCCGAAGAAGATACGACATGCGTCGTAAACGTCGAGTTGTTACCGCCGCCATGCTCTGCATGCAGCACCAGTGAAACGTCAAGGATATGCGCTTCCAACTCCGTATACTTGCTATCCGGGCGAAGCAGATGCAAAATGTTCTCAGCAGTAGAAAGCTCTGGATCCGGCACATGGATAAAGAGGCTCTGTCCATCGTGATAATGACGGTATGCCTGATATCCATAGACGGAGAACAGCGGAAACAGTGCAATGAGCTGCAACGACTGCCGTAATACGTTCGGTATAGAAATGTCGTTTGCCTTTTCATCATACGCGTAAAGCGTCAGTACGCTTCTGGCAAGCGTATTCATCATGTCTGCGCTCGGCGCTTTCATAATGATATCACGTACAAAATTCGTAGGCAGCGTGCGGTAATGCGCAAGCAACTTTTTAAAATCCAAAATCTGCGACTTATCCGGCATATCCCCGGTCAGCAAAAGATAGACAACCTCTTCAAAGCCATACCGCTTTTCCTTGATAAAGCCGTTTACAATATCCTTGATATTAACCCCGCGATAGCATAGCTTCCCTTCGCAGGGCACAAGCTCGTCCCCCTGTTTGATAAAGGACTGTATATCTGAAATGCGGGTAAGACCCGCAAGTACTCCCTGTCCATTGATATCGCGCAAACCGCGCTTTACCTGATATTCAGTGTATAAGGCCGGATCAATATCACCTGTCTGCATAATCTTTTCCGTCAAAGCGTATATCTCCGGTGTAATATCTGAAATACGGCTGTTTTCCATTCAATAATCCTCCTTATATTTTCATAAAAACCTATTGACACTTCTTGTATTTAGAGCTACAATTCATATGGTAATAAAAATAGTTCAGCATCGTTTCCAAAAATGTTATTTATTTATTATACTACAAATGGCGTTATATGTAACGCTTTTTTTATTTCTTCATTAAACATTAAAAATAGATTGCATAAAAAAACCGCTTAGTTAAGCGGTTTTTTTGAATGCTATGCTTTTTTGCTCAGATACGGCTGACACCTGATTTTTTTGCGGCTTCCGCAACTGCTTTTGCAACAGCGGGGCCAACACGTGTATCAAATGGCGAAGGAATGATATAATCCGGTTCGAGCTCATCCTCCGCGATCAGGTCCGCGATCGCATACGAAGCAGCGATCTTCATGTCGTCGTTGATATCACTGGCACGTACATCCAATGCACCCCTGAAAATACCCGGGAACGCAAGCACGTTATTGATCTGGTTCGGGAAATCGCTTCTGCCCGTTCCGATGATTGCCGCTCCTGCCTTTTTCGCAATATCAGGCATAATTTCAGGCGTCGGATTTGCCATCGGGAACAGGATCGGCTGATCTGCCATCGATTTGACCATTTCCTCTGTAACCGTACCCGGAGCGGATACGCCGATGAATACGTCTGCACCTTTCAGTACATCTTCAAGGCTTCCTTTTTTCATCATCAGGTTGGAAATTTCCGCCATTTCTTTCTTTTCTTCATTCAGCCCGTCACGACCCTTATAGATCGCTCCCTGACGGTCGCACATCACAACGTCCTTTAAGCCCATAGCCATCAGAAGCTTGATGATCGCGATACCTGCCGCGCCTGCGCCAGACGTAACAACGCTGATATCGTGGATGTCCTTTCCAACAAGCTTTAACGCATTGATCAACGCTGCAAGCGTTACCACTGCCGTACCGTGCTGGTCGTCGTGGAAGATCGGGATGTCGCAGATTTCCTTTAACCTGCGTTCGATCTCGAAGCAACGCGGCGCGCTGATGTCTTCTAAGTTGATCCCACCAAAACTGCCTGCAAGAAGCGTTACGGTATTTACGATTTCATCTACATCCTTGCTGCGGATGCAAAGCGGGAATGCGTCTACATCACCAAATGTTTTGAAAAGAACACATTTCCCTTCCATAACCGGCATGCCTGCTTCCGGGCCGATGTCTCCTAAGCCAAGGACTGCGGTACCGTCTGTCACGACCGCAACAAGATTGTGGCGGCGTGTATATTCGTAAGAGAGATCTACGTTTTCAGAGATTTTTAGGCACGGTTCCGCTACGCCCGGCGTATAAGCGATCGAAAGATCGTCTTTATCATTGAGCGGCGCTCTGCTGATCACTTCGATCTTGCCTTTCCACTCTGCATGTGCTTTCAGTGCTTTTTCTTTGATATCCATTATTTTGCCTCCTCATCAAGAATCGCGATTGATTTATCCAAAAACGCTTTCATTGTTTTTGCGGAATTCTTCAGTTCTTCCATTTCTTCAGGATTGATATGCAGGTCAATAACCTGCTTGACCCCTTCATATGTTACGATACACGGAAGACTGATTGCGACATCCTTGATGCCGTGATAATCTTCATCCAAAACATGAGAAACAGGCAGTACTGTGTGTTCGTCTTCCAATATTGACGCAACAACACGCGCGACAGACATTGAAACGCCATAAAAAGTCGCACCTTTCAGGCTGATGACTTCCGCCCCGGAGTCACGCGTCCGCTCAAAGATCGCCTGACGGTCAAGAACCTTATTATGATCCTTTAAATGCTCGTCGATACGTTCGCCGGCAATTGTGATGCTCGACCAGATCGGCACTTGCGAATCCCCGTGCTCTCCTAAAATATACGCATTGATATCACGGATATCCGTATCAAAATGCTTACTGAGCAAATAGCGAAAACGGGAGGTGTCGAGCATCGTGCCCGAACCAATGACCTGTGAAGCAGGCAGGCCTGACGCCTTGTGTGCCACATAGGTAAGCACGTCCACTGGATTCGAGACAACAAGAATGATCATGTCCTTGTTGTACTGTGTGATCTGCTTTGCAATGTCATACATGATCTTGACATTGGTCTGTGCAAGTTCCAGTCTCGTCTGCCCAGGCTTACGCGCGATCCCCGCCGTCACAATGACGATAGAAGCGTCTTTGCAATCCTCATAAGTTCCGCGTTTGATGGACAACTGTCGGAAAAACGCGATCCCATGATTCATGTCAAGAACGTTGCCCTCAGCCCTGCCTTCGTCCACGTCAATGAGCACGATATCAGAACTCAGTCTTTTGAGCATGAGTGTATAGGCGACTGTAACGCCTACATTACCCGAACCGATTACCACAATTTTGTCTTTCGCTTTTGTTCTCATGTTTCATACCTTCTTAAAAATAATAAATATTGTAAAAAAGAAGGAAAACCCTCTCTCCCCCTTTTCACATACACGGTACCGATGGCAAATTCGAAATCTTCCACATATATATTATATAACCAACTTTGGCAAATTTCAAATTTATTTTATTTTTGAAAAAATTTCTCCAATTTTTTCCGAAATCAGCAGATTCGCATGTGCGTCGTGATTCGTAGAAGCCTTATTGATCAGCACCAGCTTATCTCCTTTATAATACTCAATCATCCCTGCCGCGGGATAGACAACAAGCGACGTACCGCCGACGACCAGCATATCCGCATTGAAAATCGCCTGTACGGAACGCTCGACCACATCGTCTCTCAACACTTCGCCGTAAAGCACGACATCCGGCTTAATGATTCCGCCGCACGTGCAGCGCGCAATACCCACACTGTTTAAAATATCCTCTGCCGTGTATTGTTTTCCGCAGTCCATACAAGTGTTCCTATGCACTGATCCATGCAGCTCCAAAACATTTTCAGAGCCTGCAGCCTGGTGCAAGCCATCAATATTTTGAGTAATCACCGCTTTTAGCTTTCCTTGTTTTTCAAGCTCTGCCAGCTTCTTGTGCGCCGCATTTGGCTGTGCATCAAGAAGCAGCATTTTCGCGCGATAGAAGTCAAAAAAATCTTCTGTATGCGTCATAAAAAAATCGTGACTCAAAATCGTTTCCGGCTCAAATCGATACTGCGTATGGTACAAGCCGTCTACGCTGCGAAAATCCGGAATACCGCTTTCAGTGGAAACACCAGCACCGCCAAAAAAAACGATATTTTCACTTTCATCGATCATTTGCTGTAATTTTTGTATGCAATCCATGTATTAATCAATTTCCTTTCCAAAACCGATTGCCCCGCACAGCCAGTTTGTGTTAACATAAAGACTGTTTGCAATATTTAGGAGCGGAGGAAGATACCTGTGCGGCATACGGCTATAAAATATGACA
>NZ_JAYFPU010000204.1:0-16497 GCF_034927525.1 Christensenella sp. | reverse complement strand
TTTTGAGCTGATCATTCAGGGCAAGGCGATCCATACCTGTTGCCGTAACCAGGTCATTTTTCCGCAGACGGCTTATCAGGCGAGCGGTGCACAGGTAGGCGTGGACGCGGTGGAAAAAGCGCTGCCGTTCATGGAATTCTTCTACCGTCTGGAGAAAGAATGGAACCACAGATGGAAAAGCTCTGCAGTAGGTTCGGGTGGAAAACCGCGTCACGATACACAGGGGATCGGGGCATTCAACATCAATCCGTCCTTTGTGGAAGCGGGGACATATATTGCGGCAGTGGCGGGCAGCATGAAGGTCACATATGCTCTTTGGCATCCGCCGGAAGTAAGTGCGGAAGAAATTCTGGATGAGATCCGCGAGCGCGTGGCAGCGCTCGGGCAGACGGACGACTGGCTGCGCGAAAATCCGCCTGTAGTCAACGGGCCTGTATCTCAGTTATGGCCGGGATTTGTAACGGATGAAAATTCGGAAGCAGTCGTCACGCTTAAAAATGCGTTCCGGGATTCGGTAGGCAGGGAAGCGATCATATCTGGATTCCGCGCCGTGTGCGACGGAACATTCCTGCAAGAAGAAGGTATTCCTTCCGTCGTATGCGGGCCCGGCGCTATCAATGACGGCGGGCACGGGTATAACGAGTTTGTACGCAGAAGCGAAGTGATCGATGCGGCGAAGGTGTATACGAGCTTTATCTATGACTGGTGTGAATAGGTGGTGACGATATGCGTGGTGTGATTAAGTCCGAACGGGAAGCGCAAACAAGCCTTGAAGGCGAAGAACTGTGCCGTTTATATTATCAGACCGAAAAGATCACCTTTGGTGTTTCTAAATTGAAGCCCGGAACAACAGGGGATTTAGACTCCGGACACAAAGACGCAGACGAAGTGTTTTATTGTATGCGTGGGAATGTACTTTGCTATTTTCCGGAAGACGATCACTATTATGAACTGCGTGAAGGAGACGCTTTGCTGATCCCACCCGAGACGGGGCACAAGCTGTTCAATATCGGCGATGAAGAAGCAGTGATCTCATGGAGCTGCGCCCCTAAACCATAATGATTTTGACCTGATATCCCGTTTGCTTAAAACTGACGTTCCCAGCAGGCGGGATATCACAAAATATAGAAAGGAGAATACTGCATGGAAGACTATGCGATTAGAATCAAGGGTCTCACTAAAGATTTTGGATATAAATCCGGTGGTTTTTTGCTGGATAGTATCGATCTGGATGTGAAAAAAAATCAATTTGTGACTATTTTGGGTCCGAGTGGATGCGGAAAGAGTGTTTTGTTGAACCTGATGATAGGGATAGAGCGTCCGACAGCAGGCAGTATTGAATACAACGGAGCGGTATTTGAAAACGGTATACCGAAAGATTATAGAAAACAGCTGGGATTTGTATTTCAGGACAGCAATTTGCTGGCATGGAGAACAGTAAAGAAAAACCTACTTTTTCCCATTGAAATATTCAAGATGCAAAAGGAAATAGACGGCACAAAGAGAGCGGACGAACTGTTGGAGCTGATCGGAATGCAGAAATCAGGAAACTCTTATCCGCATGAATTATCGGGAGGGATGAAGCAGCGCGTCAATTTTGTGCGCGGCCTGATGCATGATCCTGATGTGTTGTTGCTGGATCAGCCGTTTGGCGCGCTGGACGCTATTACACGAAAAATGCTCAATTACGACCTGTTGAATTTGTGGAAACATACGCATAAGACAATTGTTATGGTTACGAACAATGTGGAAGAAGCCATCCTTCTTTCTTCCAGAGTCGTCTTTATGTCCAAAACGCCGGGAAGAATCAAAGAGATTGTCGATATCGATATTCCAGACGAGGCAAGAGGAGTGGAAATTGCACAGTATCCCGGCTATGCGGACATCGTAAACAAGCTGGAAACGCTCGTAAGGACTTTGGATATTAAGACAAGCGAGCGGGATATGCTTGTATAGGAGGAGAGTATTTTGAATAAAGAAACGGTCATGAAAAAAATTTTTGATTGGACAAGTCTGGCGCCGTACATTACATTCGTTATTATTTTCATTGCATGGGACGGGGCGGTATATCTATTCAATATCCCGGATTCTATCCTGCCACCATTGTCAAGCATCCTGTATACGCTGGTGTCGACCTTTATCCCTGTGCTTGGCCACCATATGCTGGTCACGCTATCGACAATCCTGACAGGTATGATAATTGGTGCGCCGCTTGGCATACTGATCGCCTCACTGGTTTCGCAAATGAAGATCGTTGAAGCGATATTGAAACCTTACATTATTATATTGGTGACTTTGCCAATGGTCGTACTTTTGCCGATATTGATGATGTGGTTTGGATTTGGGTCGACGGCAACGAACCTTGTTGTTATTTGCCAGACAGCTCCGATTGTGGCGCTTAACTCTATCACCGGATTCAACAGCGTTGAACGTTCAAAAGTCCAGTTGGGAGAATCGATGGGTGCAAACAGGTTGCAGATTTTTGGAAAAATTGTTTTTCCCAATGCATTGCCATATGTTTTTACCGGATTACGGCTGGGTGGTATATTTGCGACAACGGCAACGATCTCTGCAGAACTGGTCAGTTCGACAGAAGGATTGGGAAACAGGGTCATTTATTTTTCAAAAATGGTGCAAATGGAATCTGCGTGGGCATGCATTTTGTTGATCGCTGTAATAGGCGTAACGTTGTTCGGCATCCTAACATTTATCGAAAACAAAATAGTTGTTTGGAAGGAACGCTAAATTTCGGGGTGCATAGAATACGGAAATCAATGGAGGAATGAAATGTCGAATAATGTAATCGAGGTAAACAACCTTACAAAGATATTCAACACAAAAAAAGGACGTTTTTTGGCACTGGACAACGCAAGCTTTCATTTGGAGGAAAGAGAATTTCTGGCGCTGGTCGGGCCGAGCGGCTGTGGAAAATCGACGATTATCCGTATGTTGGACGGAATCATACCGTTTTCACAAGGGGAAATCAATATTTTTGACAAGAAATTTGTCAAACAGGTCAAAGGCGATATTCTGAAAAAAATGGGTTTTATCTTTCAAAGTCCGAACCTGCTTCCGTGGCTTACTGTCCGTCAAAATATGGAATTGCCGCTTAAGGTATATAAACTCAGCGGCGAACAATATCAGGAAAATATCAGGAAATTATTGAAAACGATCGACATGGAAGATTATGAGAACGCATATCCAAGCGATCTTTCTGGTGGCATGGTACAGCGTGTGGGCGTTGTGCGGGCAATGGTACATAATCCGGATATTTTGTTTATGGATGAACCGTTTGGCGCGCTCGACGATCACTCCAGAGAAACGCTGGATATGGAGACCTTGCAGATCTGGAGCGAGACAAAAAAATCGATCATCTTCATTACGCACAATATTACGGAAGCGGTATTGATGGCTTCGCGCGTTATTGTGATGGGAACGGATCCGGGGCGCATTTTAAAAGAGGTAAAAATTGACCTTCCAAGGCCGCGCAGGCTGGAAATGATCGATACGCCGAAGTTCAGCGAACTGGAAGATGAGATACGCGATTTGATCGGAAAACTGGATCTGTCAAAAATTGTATAAGGGGGGACTTGTTTTGAAAGCAAAGGATAGAGCAATAAGTATAAAGAACGAGAAAATCATTAGAATTCTGGGCCCCATATTGTTATTGATCATCTTGCTGGCTGTACTGCAGTTGGTCACAACGATTGGGAATGTGCCGAATTATATGTTCCCCAAACCGTCCGTCGTATTCGAGACGTTTGCGCAGAATCTGGTGCCGAAAATATTGCCCGCTGCAGGCGAGACGCTTACCGTTGTCTTGATCGGGTATGCGATTGGTGCGCCGATCGGGATCATGCTTGCGGCAATGATGTCCCAGTTCAAGTTGCTGAACAAAGCGTTTTCACCATACGTGATACTTCTGGTGTGCACACCGCTGATCTCTCTGGTGCCGATGCTTATGTTATGGATGGGTTATGGCATGAATGTGCGAATCATCGGGGTCATCATTCAAGTTTTCCCAATCGTCATGATGAATTCGTTTACCGGCTTCAATAACGTAGAGCACATCAAACTGGAGCTTATGCAATCTATGGGAGCAAAGCGATTTACAACATTTTTCAGGGTAACGTTTTTCGATGCGCTTCCGCATGTATTCACGGGGCTGAAACTGGGGACGATCTTTGCAACGATCACAGCAGTTTCTACAGAAGGTGTTTCAGGTAATATGGGGCTCGGGCATTTGATGATGGAGGCAAAGGGTGTACTGCGCACGGATATGATGTTTGCAACGATCATTATCTGCGCGATCATCGGCATTACCCTTTATTCACTGGTCAACTTAGCGGAAAAGAAAATTATAAAATGGAAAAAATAAAAGATAAGAAAGAGGTGTGTTCCATGTTGGAAAAATTTTCTCTGGAAGGAAAAAAGGCGTTTGTAACCGGTGCGGCGCAGGGGATTGGAGAGGTCGTTGCACTTGGATTTGCGGATGCGGGAGCGGATGTGGCGATTATCGACATGAATCAGGAACTGGCGGAGCAGGTGGTACAAAAGATCAAAGACAAAGGCAGGGATGCCATTGCCGTCAAGTGTGATGTTACATCCCCGCAGGATGTGGACGCGATGATGGACAAGGTGCTGGAACACTTTGGCGAAATCAACATTGCATACAACAATGCCGGAATCGTTACCTATAAAGGACAATTTTTTACTGCGGAGGAAATGCCCTTTGAGGCCTGGAAAAATGTATTGGATGTAAATCTGGACGGTGTGTTTCTGTGTGCGCAGGCCGCGGGAAAGGCAATGATCAAGCAGAAAAAGGGTGGAGCGATCATCAACACCGCATCGATGTCGGCGCACATTGTGAACCATCCGCAGACGTATTGTAACTATAATACGTCAAAAGCGGCGGTTTGGATGCTGACAAAGTGCCTGGCTATGGAATGGGCCAAGTACGATATTCGCGTCAACAGCATCAGTCCAGGATATGTCAATACACCGCTCGCAAAATATGCGGATAAGGATAAACTGGAATATTGGTGCGATATTACCCCGATGAAACGATTGGCCGAGCCCGAAGAAATGGTCGGAATGTGTGTATATCTAGCCAGCGACGCTGCGTCTTATACGACAGGCGCAGATATGAGGGTGGATGGTGGCTATACGATTTGGTAGGGATAATCTGACCTGCCAAAAATAATAAAGGGAATATGGAGGAGATAAAAATGAAAAAAATCTGGATATCGATTTTAGCTGTATTGATGGTTGTGGTGTTCTGCATAGCATGTGCGGCACCGGCTGCAGCGCCAAGTGATACACCGGCTGCAGCGGACAAGCCTGCGGCTGCAGAAGAAAACACGGCAACAGCAGAACAACCTGCCGAAAAGCCCGCGGACGGGAGCCTTGATACGATCACAATGGTTTTCCCGCGCTCCTTTGAGTGCTTGGACGACGCGCATATCCATGCTGCGCTCGAAATGGGTTATTTCGAAGAAGAGGGTATTGACCTAAAGATCGAACAGGCTTACGGCCTTGACGATCTGACCATGATCGTTTCGGGACAGGCAAATACAGGCTACCCTTCCAGCTTTGTTCAAATTGCTGGACATGAGCAGGGATTGCCGTTCAAATCTGTGTATCAGGTAGATAACGTCAATATATTCGGTTACTGTGTTCGCCCTGACAGTGGGATCAAATCGATTGCAGACCTGAAAGGCAAGACGATCGCCCTTGGTGACGCAGCGTGGAATACCATCAGCGACCCGATTCTCATTGCAGCAGGGGTAGACCCTTCGGAGGTAGAATATATCACAGCCGGCGAAAGCCGTGCACAGATGGTCGATTCCGGACAGGCGGATGCGGTGCTCACATGGTATAAAGAATTTGAAATGTGGGATGGCCAGGGAATCAGCCTTGAATGGCTGGCGGGAGAAGACGTCCTTCAATTAACAGGCGGATGTCTTGTGTTTGAAAACAACTTTATTGAACAAAATAAAGATTTGATTGCCCGTTTTGTAAGGGCATATGCTAAGGGCGCTTACTTTACCTATCTGAACCCGGCTGCAGCGACGGAGATCACGCTCGATAAATTCCCGTCTATTGAAATCGAATTCCCATATGCGTTGGCATCTATCCAATCCCTTGTGTACATTGACAACGGAAAAGATGTGGATGAGCATGGATATGGTTGGCACAATGCCGACAAATGGGAAACGCAGATGGACGCTTGCAGAAAGGGCGGAACATTAACACGCACAGACCTGACACTGGACGAAATCTATACCAATGATTTTGTTGAAGCGGCAAATGATTTTGATCACGCGCAGGTAGAAAGTGACGCGGCAGGCTATCAGCTGAAATCGGAAAATCAGCAGTATGCAGCGACAAATCCGCCGCGCAGCTAGTACGAGGGGTAAGATAAAAATAGGCAAAACCAGATCTGTTTTCAACCAATAAAAAAACCGTTTACATAAACGGTTTTTTTATTTTGCAAATTATGGGAGATTTTTACTAAAAAAAGCGCCAAAAACGACTTTTTAATCTATAATATATCTATTGACAAATAAAATGAAATATAATACAGTATAAATAGAAGGTGTTTAACACGTGTTAACAAAATTAAACTTTCACCTGTATACTGTAGGAAAAGGGGAATTATGAGGAAGACACACAGGATATCATTAGAAGAGATATCCAAAAAAATCAATATTTCCAGAACCACATTATACAAAGTAATCAATAAAAAAGGGTATGTGAAGGATTCCACGAAAGAGCTTGTGGAAGAAGCGCTGAAAAAGTATAATTACGTACCAAACTTAAACGCCAGAGACCTGGCACGACATACACGGCACGCGGTCGGCTATGTCGGGATGGATTACAGCGCCTCTTACTTCTTTACGATGATGCAGTGGGGCCTCAAACGGGCGATCGATGAATTCGGAGACAACGGGCTTGATATCGTGATCTCGAAATCCAGCCATCGCGACCCGCAAAAGCAGGTCGAGGAGATCGATAGGATGCTGCAGGAAGGAATCAGGGATTTCATAATCTCGGTTTCCGACGCGGACGTCCTGCGTGATAAGATCGAAGAGCTGCGCACGATGGGATGTAATATTGTTTACTTAAGCCGTTACGCGGAGGACGAAAACCGTGTGTTCGTCGGGGTGGATTATTATCAGAGCGGCGTGCTGGCTGCGGAGATGATGGGCAAGATGCTGCCGGACGGCGGCAAGGTACAGGTTATGGTCAGCAATACGCTTGCACGCGACGGCTACGTCAAAATGCGTTACGATGGATTTATAGATGAGATCAAAAAGTATAAAAAGATCGAAGTTCTGCCCATGAAACAGGAGATCAATACAGAAGCCGAAGCAAGCGAATATACAAAGCAGATACTGGACGAGCATAAAGACCTAAAAGGTATTTTCGACATCACTTACAAGACAGATACTGTGGCGGATGCGTTGATCAAAAGCGGTAAGCAGGACGAGATCAGGCTGGTGGGCTTCGACTTATATGAAAAGATTGCGCCGTATATCAGGAATTCGGCGGTAGATGTGATGATATCACAGGACCTGCCGGGGCAGGCCTATCTGGCGGCAAAGCTGCTGTTCAACTATGTATGCTATAACCGCCCGTTCGAAAAGAACGACTATTATTCAAGACTGGATGTAATTGTAGCCTCAAACCTCGAATATTTTGAGTACTAAAATACCTGTATAACAAAGAGATTTGAGCAACATTAAAATAGGTATGCCGTAAGCGGTATTCCGGCCTGTCCGAAGCGGACAAAATGGTTGGGGACTTCTGACGGCTTATCTGTATTTTGTTTACGCTTTTTTAAGAGAACTGTACAGAAAAACGATTAAGCAACACAACAGAAAAGGAGAATGAGCCATGAAAGAGTTGATGCAGCAGTGTTATGCACTGCTTGACGACAAGATCGAATTGACGCCACGCGTAAAGGAGCTGCGGGAAATCTTTTTTTCGCGCGAGCTGTCGGTATGCCCTGAGCGGGCTGTGCTGATCACACAATCCTATCAGGAGACGGAAGGTCAGCCGATGGTCGTGCGCCGCGCAAAGGCGCTTGATAAGATTTTGAGCGAAATGACACTGTATGTCAAAGAGGGGGACTTGCTTGTGGGCAATATGGCAAGTGTCCCGCGTGCGGCACCGGTATTTCCAGAGTTTTCAGTCGACTGGATCGAAAGCGAGCTTAACGGCGAGCCGTATTTTTTTGATAAGCGCCCGGGCGACGCGTACCAGATATCGGAAGAAACCAAAGAGATATTGCTGCGCGATGTGATCCCTTACTGGAAGGGCAAGACGCACGAAGACAGGGTGAAATCGCTGCTGCCCGAGGAAACGAGGGTCGCCTGCAAGGAAGTAAAGGCGATCGAGGAAGACTGGGTGATGGTGAGCGGGGACGGTCATACGATCCCGGACTATCAGAAGGTGATCCGTATCGGCGTAAATGGTGTGATCAAAGAGGCACAGCAAAAGCTTGATTCGCTTGATATCTCCGATCCGGACGATCTGCAAAAACGTCCGTTTTTGGAAGCGGTCATCATTGCAAATAAGGCGGTTCTTAAATTTGCACAGCGTTATGCAGACAAGCTGACACAGATGGCTGCGGACGAAAAAGATGATAAGCGAAAAGAAGAACTGTTGGAAATGGCGCGCATCTGCAGCGTAGTGCCAGCAGAGCCGGCGACGACCTTTTACGAGGCGATACAGTCGATGTTTTTTGTGAACATCCCGGTACAGGTTGAAAGCAACGGGCATTCGATCTCATTCGGGCGTGTTGACCAATATCTCTATCCCTTCTTTTTAAGAGATATTGAGGAAGGCAGGCTCGACGCAAAGAAAGCGTACGAGATCATGTGCTGTATGTGGCTTAAGGTGACGGAGTTTTCCAAGCTGCGTCCGTGGGCGGATACGGTCGCGTTTGTGGGTAACCCGCTGTTCCAAAACCTGACCATTGGCGGACAAACGTTCAACGGGCAGGACGCCGTCAACGAGCTTTCGTACCTGGCGCTGGCGTGCACCAAGAAATTGACGCTCATACAGCCGTCGCTTACGGTTCGTGTGTTCCACGGGACGACAGAACGCTTCCTTCGTGAAGCGGTTAAGGTGGTGCGTAAGGTGGGCAGTATGCCTGCGTTTTTCAACGACGAGGTCATAATCCCATCTATGTTAAACATTGGCTATTCTTATGAGGACGCTGTGGATTATGGCATGGTGGGCTGTGTGGAACAGGCTCCGCAGGGAAAGATCGGCGGGCGCTTTGGCGCGGGATTTCCCAACTTCGCAAAGTGGGTGGAACTTGCCCTGAATGGCGGCAAAGACCCGCGTTCAGGCAATACCTGTTGTCCGCAGGAAAAGGATTTGACGACGTTTGCATCGTTTGACGAATTGATGGACGCGTTTTATATGCAGATGCGCTACTTCCTGAGGCATCACGTAGCGGCGGGCAACGTAGTGGATATCTCGTGGGGCGAAATGACGCCCAATCCGTTCTTATCGGCAATGATCGAGGGCTGCATCGAGCGCGGAAAAGAGATCAAGGAAGGCGGCGCGAAATATGACTTTACAGGCGGGCAGAACGTGGGCATGATCTCTGCTGCCAATGCGCTTGCGACCGTCAAAAAAATCGTGTTCGACGAAAAACTGCTGAGCGCGCAGCAACTAAAGCACGCGCTTGATACCAATTTCGAGGATATGGCGACAGAACCGACAGGAGAAGTGATCCGCCAGATGCTGCTCAACGCGGACAGCAAGTTCGGCAACGACAACGACGAGCCGGACAACATCGCGGCAGAGATCATGAAATATTTCTCGCAGCACGAAATGCAATACAAGAACACCCGCTACGGCAAAGGACCGATCGGCGGCTTCTTCATTCCCTCCACAGCGACAGTGTCCGCGCATGTGCCGGCAGGCGAGTTTGTCGGCGCGACCGCGGACGGCCGTAAAGCTGGCGAGCCCATCACGGAGGGTACTTCGGCTTACCGCTCCACCGACCGCAAAGGGCCGACAGCGCTGATGAATTCCTATTCCAAGCTACCCAGTGTGCTCATGCCGGGAGGACAGCTCTTTAACCTAAAGATCACGCCTACGTCTGTACAGACAGAGGAAGGCATCGACCATTGGGTCGCGCTTATACGTACTTTGTTTGAAAATAAGGGCATGCAGATACAGTTTAACATCGTTTCGGCGGACGCGCTGCACAAGGCGCAGGACGCGCCGGATCAGCACAGAGACCTCATTGTGCGCGTGGCGGGGTTCAGCAGCTATTTCGTGAGCCTGTGCCCGCAGGTACAGGAGGACATTATCGCGCGGACAGAGCACATTCTTTGAGAAAGCGGGAGGAAACGACGCAAAAGAGATGAGCGAACAACCAAAAATATTCAATATACAGCGTTTCAGCACGCATGACGGGCCGGGTATCCGTACGGTGGTGTTTTTGAAGGGATGTCCGCTGCGCTGTGCGTGGTGCTCGAACCCCGAATCGCAGCCGCTTGATACAAGCATTTTTTTCCATGAGGAGCTTTGTATCGGCTGCGGGCGGTGTGTTGTTGCCTGCCCGCAAAAGATCCCGGTAGGGATGCAAGGGCGCGATCCAAGCTGTACCCATTGCGGCAAGTGTGCCCGGGCTTGCCCGGCGCAGGCGCTGGAGCTGATGGGAGAAGAAATGACGCTTTCTGAGATTATGAAGGAGATCGACAGCGACGCGCCTTATTACCGTAATTCGGGCGGCGGCGTTACGGTTTCGGGCGGGGAGGCGCTCTTGCATCCGGATTTTGTGTGCGAACTGGCGGACACTGTAAAGGAGGCGGGCTATCATCTTGCGCTGGAAACGACCGGGTTTGCAAATTGGTTTGTGGCAAACCGCGTATTCGCGAAATTTGACCTGCTGCTTTATGATATCAAGCATATGGACGACGAAAAGCACAAAAAATATACGGGCGTATCCAACCAATTGATTCTCAGCAACGCGCGGCGCGCCGCCAAGGCCGGCTATCCGATGATCTTTCGCGTACCGCTTCTCGGCGGTGTGAACGCAGACGAAGAAAATATTGCAGCGCTGCGTGATTTTGCCATCGAATGCGGCGTGAAGCAAGTGGATTTTTTGCCGTATCATGCATTGGGCGAATCAAAATATGCGCAGTTGGGCGAGGACTATGTATGCGAAGCGTACCGGCCGGAGCAAGACGTGACCGACGCGCTGGCAAAGATACTCACAGACGCGGGTATCCGTGTAAACGTGGGTGGGTAATCAGGCCAATACAATACACAATATATAATTTTCCACAAAAACAAAGGAGGCGTATGTGCGTCTCCTTTGTTTTACAAGCATATTTTATACGGCAAGCAATACGATGCCCATGATGCACAGGATCGCGCCTGCCACGATCAACAGCCAGCCGACGATCTTGCTTAAGAGCGTTCCGAATTTTGCGTTTTTTTCGAAGAACATGATCAGTGTGAAGAGTCCCATCCAAAAGAGGTTCATCATGCCGAGCGGGAACAGCACGATCATCAGCGCCCAGCAACAGCCGATGCACTCCAGCCCGTGCTTCATGCCTGTCAGAAGAGCGCCCGCGCCTCCTGCTTTCCAGTTGTGCAATACAAAGGTAAGCGGATGCTGGCAGCCGCGCATACAGGCGTTTTTGAGCGGACTTAGCTGATAGACGCCCGCAAGCAGGAAAATGGCGGCGACACCGATCAACGTATGCGTCCAACTGGTAAAAAGATCGCCGATCAACAGGATGATCCCCTCGCCGGCGAGCCAGCAAACGACGCCGAACAACGCCCATAAAAGCACATATCCGATGACAAACATTGCCGTAGGTGAGCTGCCGAAGCCTTGCTCTCTGCGGCGGGTGCTGATCGTATGGAATGCAAAGATCATAGGCACTGCCGTTGGCAGCATCATGCCGATACACATGATAATCCACATGGGGACAAACATGGAAAAAGGCGGCATGGTGGGCGCATAGGCGGCGGATGCAAGGCGGTCTGCCATCATTGCGTCCATAGAAGGATCGGTAGCGCCCGTCATGTCCATAGACATCCCGGCCATATCGCCGGAACCGGAAGACAGGGCAGTGTATACCCATGCGCCTATGGTAAGTGCAATGATAATGACCAGTATAATGATCCGTTCCTTGCCCCAAAATGTCTTTTTTTGTTCGCTCATAAGCGTCCCTTTTCTGAAAGTTTTTCTTCGGTCAGACTGCCGGATGACATTTGAAACAGGCGGTTCCCATAGCCCACATTGTCAAGGTCGTGCGTTGCCATCAGGATAGCGGTTCCATCTCTGCAGATCGTGGAAAACAGATCCATGATACCTTGTGTGGTCTCCACGTCGATATCCCCTGTTGGCTCGTCCGCCAGCAGCAGCAACGGCTCGTTCATCAACGCGCGCGCAATGGCCACGCGCTTGACTTCGCCGCCTGAAAGCTCGGCGGGATAACTGTTTTCCTTACCGCGCAGACCGACTTGTTCCAGCAATTCTTGTGCGCGGGACACGCCGTTGCCTTCGTGCTTTTGCAAAAAATGTGGAAGGCGCACGTTGTCGAGCGCGTTCAGGTTTGCAAGAAGGCTTAATCCCTGCGGGATATACCCAAGGCGGGAATTGCGCAAATGCGCCATCGCGCGTGCGTCCATAGCTGCAAGATCATTGCCTTCAAACAAAATTTTTCCGGAGGTGGGGCGCAGCAGCCCTGCCGCCATGTTGAGCAGCGTTGACTTTCCGCTGCCAGACTTCCCGATGATACTAATAAAATCACCGCTATGTACGCAGAAATCCACCTGCCGGACGGCGGTGAAAGAACCAGCGCTTTTTTGATATTTTCTGGTGACATGCTCGCATTGTAACAACATCATTCATTCTCCCTGATTGAAAAATAAGTTTCTGTTTTACTGAGGCGGATCGCCGAATACAGGCACGAAAGCGGGCCGATGAGGATGGATATTCCTGCGCTCACGAGCAGATAAACGATAATCGTCATGGCAGGGGGCGAAAGATACGGAAGCCCCATGGATGTCGCGATCAGCGTCTGGAACGGGAAGAAGATCAGGCAGGCCGCCATCAGGCCAAAAACTGTACCAATCATCGTTGTGAAAAGAGATTCGCACAGGATGACGCTTGTGATCTTGCCTCTGGTCGCACCGAGAACGCTTAAAAGGGCAAATTCCTTTTTTCGTTCGTTGAAGGTGACGGAAAATACAAAGAGCAGAACAAGTACGGCAACCACCCACAACAAGATCGTGATGGCAAGTGTCATGCCGCTGGTGTTTGCAAGCTCGTTGGATATCCCGCGCATAAAATCGTCCGAAATAACAATGTCCGTGTGCACAAAGTCGTTCGTGATCGTGGTCGAGACGGCATTTGCGTCGGCCTGCGCGTCAAGGCGTACCAAGATAGATGACACAAGCCCGCTGCCGCTGCCTGCAGGATGGACGGCTTTTTCGCCGGATAGGTCGATCATATGCTGCGCGGTAGTCATCGTCATAAAAATAGACGAATCAAAGCCCATACCCGTCTCGTCTAACTTGGCGGCTACGCGGAAGGGCTGGCCGTAGAAAAACACCTCATCGCCCGGTTCTGCCAGTATCAGGCTGCCGATCACAACTTCGTTTTCACCAAGCGGATCGTTCATCGTGCTGAGCATCCACGGGGTGATCGTAAAATCTGTTTGTGGATCGTAGCCGATCAATTGTACGGGCACGGTGCAGCACGCCGCATCGAGAGATGCGATAAAAAGCTGTGGGGACGCTTGCTTTACACCCGGTGTTGCGGAGACGTCCGCAATGATATCGTCCTCCAAGTAAAAGGTGCTTGGTTCGCTGCGCAAAAGGGAATTTTGCAGGTCGGCATCCGAGCCGCGCGGCACGATCATCAGATCAGCGCCGATGCGGTCAGACAGGCTCTCGATCCCTGTTTTCAGGCTTTGCGTAAGCATTGTGCCGAAAAAAACGGCAAAGGCAAACACAGCCACGATAAGCGCAAGGCCGATCGTACGCGCGGGCTTTCTTTTGATGTTTGTAAACGCCAGTGCGGCGGGCGACAGGGAAATTGCTTTCATGCTATGGCCTCGCTTTTTTTGTTTTCATGCTTGCTGCGATCTGCAGAATGCTACACACAATGGTAAGAATGCTGACGACTATGACACCCGGCTGCGTACCCATATGGCAGGGCATGACGGCGTTTTTACATACACCGACGATGCATGTCGCAATAAGGATCGTGGTCAGTGCAAGCGCTGCTGAAAAAATCCCCAGTGCCCGTTGTGTCTGTGCCTCGCGAAAGACAAGCATCAGCACGCCCGCGAGAGCCATCAAGACGCCGAATACAGTGGAAAATATGCCTGTCCAGTGGCAGGCCATGGGCACGGTATTACCGTTTGCAAGTTCAAGACCCTTGGCGCATACTGGCAGGAGGATTTGCGGCATCAGCGCAAGAAGAACGCCGAGCACAAGTATGGTAATGCCGAATATAGAAGTTTTTTTCATGAGAACACCTCTGGTTGGATTGAAAGGATTTCTTGTTACCGCCGGTCGTCGCGCCCCTTATCGTGAAGCATACCGCAGCATTAGATGTCTATTTGCATTCCGAGTCTGCGCGCTTCGCTTGCAAAGACATCGGAAGCAAACACCGCATCACGTCTGCGGATCACTCACGTCTATAAAAGGCGAATAGCATCCGGTATCTTGCTGCCCGGCGTATGCGAGTTAGACGGCGCGTAGCGCGTCTGTTGTCTGAGCAAGTAGACAGGTAACAAATAGCAGATGCGGCCTGCATATGAGACCGCGGTATGCTACGTGCATAGAAAGCGCGACGGCTGGCGGTAACAAGTGTTGACAGGAAGAACTTATTTCTCGTAACGGTCGTACTTGATGCCGATGGGCGAATCTGGAACCCATACATACCTGCCGTAAAATGCGTTGCGGCCGGTGTTGTTCATGACCTTCATGTTGTCGGCATAGCGAACGTCCGTGCCGTAGGACTGCGTCACAACGTACGCCAAGTCGCTGGCATTTTCATAGACGATGGGCATATTGTCGTGCTGGCCGATTTTTGCTTTGATCTTGACGTTCATAACGCCCGGGATGGCTGCCTCGCGGCCATAGATATCCGGCCGGTCATAGCTGATATCCACGAGCTTGACGCCATAGTTCTCCTCCGTATGGTCGGCCATGCCCGCTGTGGGGCCGCCCGCCTGTCCGGTGACGATGGTGGTGAGCGCGGCTTGCTGCTCGGGCGTTTTTGCGTCGATGTAATAAGCCGTCGTCCAGTTTTTGAGGCACATCTCACGCGGGGTGGAAAAAGCAACCACGAACTTACAGCCGTCAAGTACAACGTCCTCATAATGACCTTTGTCGATGATAAAAGTCAGGATGACGTCGCAGGGAAGATAGTCGGGCAGGATCGTGTTGTGCGGCTGTGCGCTTACGAGGCAAGGGCAGCTCACATCGCAGCTGCAGCTCTCGATATACTCGCCGTCAAGCTTCCAATCCGGCCATTTTACAGTACTGGTTTTCTTACTCATTTTAGGTCTCCTCTCAGTTTTTAATAAGGACCGAAAATTTTAATTGCAATTTAAAAGCATCTTTGGTAAAATATGTTTAAACACGTGTTAAGAAATATTTTACACGTGTGCATTAAAAGTAAAAAATGATAGCTTGTAAGTCACATACTAGCATCGTGATCAGGCGATGTCAACGGGCAACAGGAACATTCGACCCATACGTACTACTGTAAAAAAGCGCAAAAACCGCATAGAAAAAGGGTTTTTCAAGAATTTTTCCAAAGAAGAAAAAATGTCAAATGACATTTTTATAAAAAATATTGACAAATGATTTTTGCGGGGGTATGATAACCGTAAGCTACAAGGTCGAGACATTCATTTTCAAAGAACAAAACCGCAATCGTAAAAACCAGAGGAGACAATTGAAAACTGAGCTGTTTTTCGAAACAAAAAATGCAGGAAGCTGATCGATTTTTACAAAATAAGTACACGTGTAAAATGGCTTTGCAAAGAGAAAATAGTGGCGTCAAAAAACAGTAGAAATCCTCTTGTAAATCAAAATCACAAATAAAAGTTTTTATAAAAGAGCACCAAAAAAACAAGCAAAGGAGTGTTGTAAGTGAGCAGTCAAGGACATTTACTGGAGATGAAAAACATCTGCAAATCTTTTCCGGGCGTCAAGGCTCTTGATAGCGTTTCCTTCGAACTGGAGGAAGGCGAAGTACACGCGCTGATGGGTGAAAACGGCGCGGGGAAATCTACGCTGATGAAGATCCTGACCGGAACGTACAAGCAGGATGTCGGCGATGTTGTCTATAAGGGCGAGGTTCTGGAAAAACGCGACGAAAGGCTTACGCTTTCAAAAGGCATCGCGATCATCCATCAGGAGCTATCTTATGTTCCCTACCTGACGATTGCCGAAAACATGTTTCTCGGAAGAGAGATCGTGCGTCGCGGC
>NZ_JAYFPU010000059.1:0-6569 GCF_034927525.1 Christensenella sp. | reverse complement strand
CGTGATGGCGGCGGAGTACGCAAACGGCGACGACCGCGTCGACGGCATCGTATTTTTGGCTTCCTACCCCAATTCCGATCTTGCCGGCAGCGGCAAGCAGGCGCTGAGCATCACTGCACGAAACGACGAGGTGCTCGACTGGGATAAATACAAAGCGGCAGCTTCCAAATTTCCGTCGGATACCGTTTTTTATGAGATAGAGGGCGGTAACCATTCGGGCTTTGGAAGCTATGGACACCAAAGCGGCGACGGGCAGGCGACGATTTCCCCCGCGCAGCAGCAAAAAGAGGCGGCGGAGCAGATAGTCGCATGGATGAAAGGTTGGACAATATAAATGAAGTATGATTTTACGACGTGCGTTTTGCGGGACACAGGACATTCCGTGAAATGGGCGGAAATGAAAAAGAAAAACCCAAACGTACAAAAAGGGATCGTGCCTCTGTCGGTGGCGGACATGGAGTTTGTCACCGCGCCGGAGATCGTGGCCGGGCTGCAGGACTATATCAAAAAAGAAGCGCTTGGCTATACGCAGGCGACGGACGCGTATTTTGACGCGGTCATGGGTTGGATGAAAAAGAGGCACGGCTGGGATGTAGAGCGGGAATGGATCGTTCCCGCGCCGGGTGTCGTTGCTGCCCTCGGCATCGCGGTCAGTGCGCTCACGCAGCCGGGCGACGGCGTAATTATCATGACGCCCGTCTATTACCCGTTTTACCTTGTGGTGCGGCATACCGGGCGCATATTACAGGAGAACGCGCTCATGGAAACGGAGCAGGGCTACGAAATCGATTTTATTGATCTGGAAAAGAAGCTCAGCGATCCCAAAAACAAAATGCTCATTTTGTGTAGCCCGCATAACCCCGTCGGGCGCGTGTGGACAAAGGAAGAGCTGCAGCGCATCGGCGAACTGTGCCAAAAACATGGCGTGCTCGTCGTAGTGGACGAGATTCATAACGATCTGATCATGCCCGGCTATCTCCATACCGTATTTTCGCAGGTCAAGGAATCGTTTGCCGATTTCTCAGTCATCTGCACCGCGCCCAGCAAGACGTTCAATCTGGCGGGGATGCAGGCATCCAATATCTTGATCAAAAACAAAGAACTGCGCGAAAAATTTGAAAAAACAAAGCTGGCGGCCGGGATGTTCGAATTAAACGCCCTCGGTTACGAGGCGTGCCGCATCGCATACACGCAGTGCGAAGCATGGCTGGAAGAACTGATCGGCGTGATCGACGAAAATCGCCGCACGGTCGAAGATTTTTTGCACAAGCATTTCCCGGAAATCAGGGTGACGCGGCTGGAGGGTACGTATTTGCAGTGGCTCGACCTGCGGCAATACGGCGTCCCGCACACGGAGCTGGAACGGCTGATGACGCAAGACGCGCAGTTGTTCTTCGATGAAGGATATATCTTCGGCAAAGCGGGCGAAGGCTTCGAGCGCCTAAACCTCGCATGCCCGAGAAGCGTGCTGCAAGAAGCGCTTGGCAGGCTGGAAATGGTGTTGAACAAGTAAATCCGCTTCACACAACCACAAGCCCCATGAGCTTCGCAAGCTCGGCGGCCTGCGAGATGGTCACCACCATGCCAAAAAGGTCGTCGGGCGTCACGGCAATGCCTGTTAAGTCTGACGTCGTCATGTCGATGCCCTTCAAAGGGGTTCTAAAAAAGTGCGTGCGCACAAAAACGCAGGCTTCAAAGGCAATCGGCTTCCATGTACATTCGGAAAACTCCGCCTCCGAAAATTCGCATTCGCCAAATGACACGTTCTGGAATTTCGCCAGCGTAAAATTAGTATAGCCAAAATTGCATCCCACAGCCATAAAGTGCTTGTAAAGCGTGCGGAAGCAGGTAAGCCCCATACCCTTAGAGGAATGCATTTCACAGCGGTTGAAATATACGCTTTCCAAGTTGCTGTTGGAAAAATCACAAAGCGAAAAACGCGCGTCGATAAATTCAGTCCTGCTAAAATCGCAATCGATAAATTTACAGTTTTCAAACGCCGTGCTGCGGAACGAAAGCCGCGAAAGATCAGCTTCGATAAAGGACGCGTCCTTGATATGCTTGTTTTCGATGTCGCGCTCCTGCTCGCGCGATTCGTCGATAAATTCCTCTGTAAGGTCAAAGACCTGTAATGGCTCCGGCTGTTCCGGCTTCAAAATTTTCATGCGCCCGCCCTCGTTTGTGTTTTTTATTATTATAACACGGACAATGTTCATTTAATGTTAACAGTGCGGTATCTTTTCAATGAAAATTTGCTGTGATACAATGAAACAGGAAAAGGGGTTCACTATGAAAAAACTATCGATCATCATACCCGTCTACTATAACGAGCAGAATTTAGAGCCGCTTTATCGTGACCTGAAAGAAAAAGCGCTCGAAAAACTGCCGTGCGATTATGAGATCATCCTTGTGGACGACGGGTCAAAGGACGGTTCCTACCGTGTCATGCAGGAGCTAAAGCAGCAGGACGATAAAATCAAAACGGTAAAGCTTGCCAGAAATTTTGGGGAACACGCCGCGCTGCTTGCCGGGCTTAACGTATGCACGGGTGATTGCGCAGTCCGCAAAGCAGCGGATCTGCAAGAGCCGTCGGAGATGATCCTGGAAATGCTCGAAAAGCATGAACAGGGCAATAAGGTCGTGCTTGCCGTGCGCGAAGGCAGGGAAGACCCGGCAGGACAAAAGGCGCTTTCTAATCTCTATACGAATACGGTGCGCAGGTTTGCGCTCAAAAATATGCCGGAAGGCGGATTGGATTCCTTCCTGATCGATCGCCAGATCATCGACCTGATCGTAAATATGAATGAAAACAACGCCCCCATCACGGAACTGATCCTGTGGAGCGGTTTTTCGTCCGCCAACGTATACTATGTGCGCCAAAAACGCGAGGTGGGAACGTCGGGCTGGACGCTTTCCAAAAAGATCAAGATGACGATGGACTCCTTGCTCGGCTTTTCCTATTTTCCCATCCGCTGCATCCTTGCCGTGGGCGGCATAAGCTTTGCCGCCGCACTCGTCTGGGGCGTCGTGCTGCTCATCCTCGCGCTCACAGGCAGCATCGTGGAGCCATATATCGTGCT
Organism: Christensenella sp.; assembly: GCF_034927525.1. Classification (NCBI taxonomy): domain Bacteria; kingdom Bacillati; phylum Bacillota; class Clostridia; order Christensenellales; family Christensenellaceae; genus Christensenella; species Christensenella sp. The sequence goes on along the minus strand of NZ_JAYFPU010000059.1, from coordinate 3,489 downwards.
TGCGTTCCTGCTCGTGCTTGTGCTGGGGATCGTGATGACCGCTATGGGCATACTGGGAGAATATTTATGGCGTACGTTCGATGCGGCGCGCAAGCGTCCGGTTTTTATCATTGACGAGACGGACGAAACAAAAGACAGGTAATACGGGGACTTTATTTTGCATATAGAATTCGGAAGCGATATCGATACACAGGCGAATACGGATTATGTGAGGGAAGCAGGCGAAAACCATTTTTGGGACAAGGCCTGTTTGTTTCGTTCGGGCAGGGACGCGCTGCGTTTGCTGGCAAAGTCGCTTTATCCTGCGCACAAGAGGGCGTTTATGCCTGTGCTCAGTTGCCCTTCCATGACGGAGCCGTTCCAAAAAAACGGATTTCAGGTCGTGTACTACCCGATGCGTAAAGATTTTTCCGCGGACGATCATTTTTTAGACGAGCATCTCGCGGATGGGGATGTTCTCCTCCATATGAACTATTTCGGTATCGCGCCGGAGCATGGACACATACACAGGCAACTGCGCAATCTTGTCACCATCGACGACAGGACGCACAGCCTAAGGCAGGCGATGGAAGCGCAATGTTGCGCAGATCATATGCTGTTCAGCGTACGGAAGTGGGTCTCGCTTGCAGATGGCGGGCTGCTGCTGTCAAAGAAACAAATCAGGCCAAACTATGACGTGTACGATAGCGCCTACCGGGACGCAAAGCAGCAGGCAATGGACAAAAAAAGCGCATATTTGCAAAATGGCGCGCCGGAGACAAAGGAAACGTTCCTGCGCTTGTTCGCGCAGGCAGAACAGCAGCTTGATAGCGATAACAGTGTAATGGAAATGAGCAAAGAATCCGCGCGGGTCTTAAAAACAACGGATTTTTCCAGCGTGGAAATAAAGCGCAAAAAGAATGCTGAGCTGCTGTTTCAGATGCTGCCGGAATACGCACTGCTCCCGCATGTCAAAGAAGGCCCTTTGTTTTTCCCAGTCATGGTCAAAAATCAAAAAGAGGCGCAAGAACATCTTGCGCAAAACAATATTTACTGTCCGGTCATCTGGCCGATACAGCAAAGCGCATCCGGTGTGTGCGCGTTCAGCGAGAACATCGCGGCACATATGCTGGCCGTTCCCTGCGACCAAAGATATTCGCCAAAGGAAATAGAATATATCGGCGGCAAGGTGCGCGAAGCCGCGCGGCCCTAGACGCCCACCTCATACGGCCAGTCCATGATCCCGCCTTTTAAATCGGTCAGATTGGTATATCCAATAGCGGAAAGCTTTTTCAAGGCCTTTTTGCTGCGCATGCCGCTGCGGCAATAAAGGACGATCTCTGCCGCCAGGTCAGGCAAAAGGGCAGTGCATCCGTCGTCTATGATATCGACAGGCAGCAGGATCGCGCCGGGGATGTGTCCCTCGTCATATTCGCCGGGTGTGCGAACGTCCACCAGCAAAAAATTTGTATTATCATCCAATTTCTGTTTCAGTTCCTGTGCTGTGATCATAACGATATCCTCCCAATCCTATATACTTTATTATAAACGCCAGGCAGAATGCTGCAACGGGAATCTGTTTAAAATGGAAAAAAATGGTTTATTATAATGTAGATCAAAAGAATATAGATCAAAAAACTGAAGGAGTGTGATGAACATGAAAGAGAAGAAAATCTCGAAGATCATCACAGATAAGGAGTTTAATCGGCTGATAGCCAGCAAGAATATCCAAAAAGCTGTGATGGTAAAAGACAACAAAGTTTTCAAATACGGATACGACCGCTGATGAAAGCGATAAAACTTCCCCGCGAGGAGCGGGGATTTTTTATTGGAATAAACCTGCGATCCATCCGACAAAATTCCCTGTAAAAGAGACGAAGGAGATGATGCGGATGACGCAGATCGCGAGAACGATGATACTGATGATAAGCGCGGCATTGACCACGTTTGATTTTTGTTTCCTGCGCGAAAGAAGCGCGAGCACAAGTCCTGCGCCGCCAATGCCGATCCCCACATACGGCCCGATAATGAGGCTCAAAGGAAATCCCAGCACAAAGCTCGCAATGAGACCGAATATACTGACAATGATCGATACAACAGCCATAAAAATCCTTTCGCCTATACTCCGGCCGCGCTCAGACGGTCGATAGCGTCCTCCTCGTTTTCCGCAAAGAAAACAGCGTTCCCCTGGTTGCTCTCATACATAAAGTCTTTCAAAGGTTTGCTGGTGTAACCGGAGAAATCCCCATATACGGCAAACTTAAGGTGATAGGTAACAAACTTTTGCAAAATTTCTCCTGCCAATCCGCTGCTCAGGCGAAAAAAATCCTCATGCAAAGCAGCCTTGTCAAGCACGACACGATCGCAGCCGGTCTCATAGTTTACCGTGGCGATCAAATCAAGTGCAGACTGCATATCGTTCACCAGTATATCCGTATCTGTTAAGACGGCGACATTGACGCCGTTTTGTTGTGCTATTTTGTTGTTCATAATAGTAGTCATTATAAACAAAAACAGCTTCCTTTGCAAATGAAAGCAAAAACAAATCCCGATAACCGAAATATTGTTGACTTTTGGTCGTTTGATGCATAAAATGTTAAGATGTAGAACCAATGTATACTATACAAAGATGATATATAATATTTGTTCGTGAAAGAAAAGTAACCGCTGGATATAGAACGGTTATTTTTGTGTCAAAAGATGGGGGTCAAAATGAAGCTCAAAGATATGGAAAAGTGGCAGATCAAAAAGCTGATATTTAGCTTTTTGGTGATCGTCGCCATCGGTGCGACGTATTTAGGCGTTGTTTGCAGCTCGATGTACAATGACAAGATGGCGGAGGACGACTATTGGACGTCTTCTATGACGACGCCCGCAGATATCGAAGCTGACATCGAGAAATTCAGCACAGACGCAATCGAGGTCTCCACAGGGACATATATCGAGAACCTAAAAGAAATCAGCCTGAAGAATTGTAATTTCCGTGTTGAATTTTTGGTGTGGTTTAAGTGGAGCGGCGATGAAGAGCTCGATATGGCCAACAACTTTACGGTGTATAAGGGATACATGAACAAGAAGGAAGTCGTCAAAGACTACCATGAGAACGGCGAAAATTACCAGCTTGTTCGCTGCGATGTAACGATCACCAAAAACTACTGGACGATCCGTTTCCCGCTCGAATCCCACCAGCTGCGGATATATCTGGCGTCCTCTTATCTGGTAGACGATGTGCTGCTGGTGCCGGATGACGAGAGCGGGCTCAATTCCAATCTCAGTATAGCCGGCTTTGACGTGGATAAATACGCGACAGGCAGTTATGCGGTGCGTTATGACAACGCACACGGAGACCCGGAGATTCCCGAAGGAGGCGATTTCATCCAGTCTGAGCATGTAACGTCACTGCAGCTCAACCGCGACGGGCCGGGGCTTTATATCAAGTGCTTTATCGCGCTTGTAGGCACGATGACCTGGGTACTGATCACGCTGTTCATTTGTACCTACCACCATGTA
>NZ_JAYFPU010000190.1:0-3340 GCF_034927525.1 Christensenella sp. | reverse complement strand
TTTTGATAACCTGCAAAGAGGGGACCTGATCTTCTATACGAACAATGCAGGCAACAGGGTAGGACATGTTGGCATCGTCATTGGAGACGGTATGATGATCGACGCATCTTCTGCGAACGGAAAGGTGATCAAGCGCACTTATGATTCCTCCTATTGGCGCAGTCATTTTGTATGCGGACGCCGTCCGTGGTAGGCGTATGAAAAAGTGTAAGATTAATTTTGGAAAAACCGGAACATTTCGAGCGGATGTTACGTCTTAATTACAAAATGGTAAATAAGCGGGAAGAATTATGACATGCAGGCAATGCAAAAACTTGATCAATGAATATTTTGACGGCAATATCCGCGTTAAGAGCGAGATCATGTCGCATATTGCTTCGTGTCCCCGTTGTGAGAAATATTATCGACAGATGTTGAAGATCGACCGGCAGCTAAAACGCAGGGTCGACCAGCCTATACCGGAAGAATTCCATTACGCGTGGAGAAATGCGGTCCAGAGACAACCACGAAAGAAAAAATTTCAATATAAATTCCTGATACCAGCGCTTGCGGGCGCTTTGTGTTGCGTATTTGTAATTACGGCTTTTGCTACGGGCGGGTTCACAATCCATTCACAAAACAATGTTATGCTGAGCGGAGCACAGGCAAATGCGGAATCAGGCGCGGTTGTCCCGGAAGCGGCGCAAGAGCCGACAATGCAGGATACAGGCGAAGAAGCTACGCCGCAGGAAGAACAGGACGCGGAAGCGGCAATGGATTCAGAGCTGACGGAAAGCACGACGGATTCTCCAGCCAGTGATATAGCCAAAGCGGAAAGTGCGCCGTCATCAACCGCGCCGCCGCAGACGGGAAGCGGGAAAGCATATTCTTCGATGATGGAAGCCGCTCCTGAAAAAGTGCAGGCGGGAAGTACGTTTGACAGACAGACGTTTGTACAAAAGATAAATGAGCTGGGGGTCGTGATGCAGGAGAAGGAAACCAGTGTCTTGTTAAAAGACGATGGTACCGGCAAAATAGACCAGTTATTGAAGGAATTTGGACTGAGCCGCAAAAACAGCGGAATAGACGTTGAAGTAGTTTTCGCATAAGTCGTTCTTCGAAAGGGTATGGATGATGCAGAGCAAAGAATATGAAAGCAAGCTCCGTTATATGATTCTCACGATGCCGGAAGTGATCGGTCAGGCGCCGGGAATCAAGATATTCGGGAGGACGCTTCGGTCTTTCATTTTTACGACAGACACATCGCTTATCAAGAACACAGACGCAGACGCAGTGATGGCGGTGTATCCTTTTCCGCCGCAACCGGCGATTAACCAGGCAATTTTGCAAACGGCAAATATTCCGGTGATGTGCAGCGTTGGCGGTGGAGAGATTGCGGATGACAGGGTGCTGCATATGGCGATGGAGGCCGAATGGAGCGGCGCGTTTGGGGCTGTTTTGAATCCGGTCGCGGACAATGAGCTTGTAGCAAAGCTAAAAAAGCGTATCGATATCCCGACGGTAGTGACGGTGGTATCTGAACGTGAGGATGTTGAAAGAAGGATCGAAAGCGGAGCCGATATACTGAACGTTTCGGGGGCGGATAACACGTGTAGGATTATCGAACAGATCCGCAATAAATATCCTTATATCCCCATCATTGCGACGGGCGGGCCGACGGATGAGACGATCCGCGAAACGATTGAGTGCGGTGCGGATGCGATCACGTATACGCCGCCGTCCAATGCGGAGTTGTTCCGCATGACGATGCAGGTATACAGGGAAAAATTGTAAGAAAAAAGCTCCGGTTATCCGGAGCTTTTTGTTTGTGGTTGATTTATGATCCGCTGGTGAATTGTCCTGTTGCGATACCGTATATGACAAATACCGCGAGGAAGACGACCAGACCGATCAGCCAAAACTTTACGAACACGCGCGTCGAAAGGCCGAGCTTGCGTTCTACCGCACGCTGCGTCAGCATAACTACGGCAAAGACGATTACGAACATATATTGCAAAAGGACGTTATCTGAGCCGGAGCCGAACGTGATACAAAGCCATATTGCACCGCCAGCGAGAATGCCCAAAATAGCCTGAATGATATTGATCGTTTTCTGAGAAAACTTGGAAACATGCGTGATGACGGGAAGGGTGTCTTCTTCATCTTCTTCCGTTTCCTCGGTGTTTTCTATTTCCGTTTCTTTGGCTTCCTCTTGTACTGTCAGTTCAGTTTCAGGTTCTTCCGCCGCTTCTTCCTGCTCCGGAACATCCTGATCCTGCAATTTTTCGTTATCTGCTTCGCTCATGAAATACATACCTCACAATTTCTTTTTTAATAGCGACATCAATCATTATATATAATATTGCAAAAAAGCACAAGATTTTCCATGCAACAATAAAAAAGATTTCCTTTTTGAGCGGTTATCTGGTACACTAAGACTATACATATCCACTCTAATTTTGAATTTTAAGACTTCACATAAATATTACATTTGGAGGTCTGGTTATATGAAAGAATACAATCCACAGGACATCTTGAACATAGCTGTTGTCGGGCACGGCGGTGAAGGAAAGACTACGCTTACAGAAGCGATGCTTTTTGATTCCGGCGCGACCGAACGCATGGGCAGAGTTGAAGACGGAAATACCGTAACAGACTATGACAGCGAAGAGACCAAGCGGCATATTTCAATCGGTATGGGTCTTGCGCCTGTTGAGTGGAAAGATAAGAAAATTAACCTGATCGATGTTCCGGGTTATTTTGATTTTGAGGGCGAGGCAATTGCGGCATACGGTCTTGCAGACTCTGCGATGATCGTTCTAGGGCCAAACGGTATTGTTCCGGTGGGGGCACAAAAGGCGTATGATTATTGTGTGAAGCACAATATCCCGCGTATGTTTGTGGTCAACCAGATTGATAAAGAAAATACGGATCTTACAAAAACGGTCGGCGCGCTGGGAACAAAATACGGTGCGGCGGTAACGGCGGTACAGCTGCCGATCATGAATAACGGCGTATTTGAAGGCGTTGTCGATCTGATTGAAATGAAAGCATATCTTTTTGACGGAAAATCTGTAAAAGATGCTGATATTCCTGCGGGGCTTGCTGATGAAGCAACTGCGCTGCGTGAGACGCTGGTGGAAAATGCTGCCGGAAACGACGAAACTTTGATGGAAAAGTTCTTTGATGGACAGGAATTATCCAAAGAAGATATTTTGGCTGGATTGAAGGCCGGTGTGCTGCAGGGAACGGTCGCGCCTGTTTTCGTTACGGCGGCGGCAAGCGATCTGGGGGCAGGGGTATTGATGGACGGTCTGCTTAAGCTGATGCCAATGGCTGCCGACATTGCACCCATCCACGC
>NZ_JAYFPU010000240.1:0-2910 GCF_034927525.1 Christensenella sp. | reverse complement strand
CTCCGACTCATCAAGTGTCACTCCATACATCTGCCGCGCTGCATCGAGAAACTTGTGGGCCTCGTCGATAACCACGAGCTGGTAGTGCGGCAGGAGTGGGCGTTTGCCACAAGCGCGATGAAGAACATCAGCGAGGTAATAGTTGTGGTTGCAGATTAAAAAATCCACCTCGGGATCGTTGGCATGCTGCATGTATCGGAGATACCGACAGCATGCAGCATGGCGGCAGCTGTCGCCACATTTTCCGGAGACGCAGACTTTGCGCTTCATAAATGGAGTCAATCCTTCTGCGTCAGCGAGGTCGCAGGACGCACTCGGCGAAACGAGGGGATGAAGAATGCTTTGGGTTTGTGCATCGCTATCATTAAAGAAGGCTTGCAAGCGCCTTTCGCACAGAAAGTGCTCTCGGCCTTTGCGGATAACGCATGTCAGGGGTGTATTGATAACCCCGTGAAGCATAAGGATATTTGAAAGTTCCGGGAGATAATCCTGGACGATTGCGCGCTGGAGTGCAATGCTGGATGTTGCGATAACTACCGGCATGTAGGCGGTCTCGGCATAACTCTGCTGCGGATAGTGGCCGCACAGCCATAAGTCGTTGAGCCTTCCGCGCTTGGCAAGTACAGCGGCGACCAGATAAGCCATGGTCTTGCCGGTGCCGACCTCCGACTCTGCCAGAGAAATAGCGCGGCGGGATATTGTTTCGAGGATATGCTCTGCAAGTGCGATCTGGTTCTCTCGAACGGCGTACCCGTGTTGGGGCAGGATGTTTGCGAATATTCGGATCAAGATTTCGTCCATCTTTTTGCGTGGCAACTTTTCACGCGGTGGGCGGTCGACAGACGAGCGGCCAGCTCCGGCAATGGGCAGCGCCCTGATCTTGGCCGCTGCATTCAGATGTTCGCTTTCATCCAGCGGACGATGCTTGCGGCACAAAATCTCTTTTCTCCCGTTGGTCAGGTTGACCGCACAGTACACATGGCTCCTGGTTGTCTGCCGCTCCAGCAGTGCACAGCCATAGGCGGTGAAAATCGGCTTTCCACCAGCAAGAAAGCGTGGCGGAATGTCTGGTGGCATGTCGTAAGATATTTCGCGCGCGTATATATCTGTAGCTATTACAGGCATGATGATTCCTCCAATCCGTTAGATTGGCGGCTTGATGGTGCGCAGCGATCCGAGAACCGAACCGCTGCGCAGTAGTCAAACCGCCAAAGTCAAAAATATATAGATGATGATTGATTTTGCGGTGAATACCGTAATTGTTTTTCCTGTGACATCCCCGGACGGCGGCGCATGTGCGCTACCCATGAAAGCTCCCTCTGGCCTTTTTCAGCCAGAGCGATGCTTCCGCCATGTATGACCCCTACTACCATGGCCCCCGTATAGTCAGGATCGGGGAAGTATCATCATCCGCCAAGCGCCTTGTGTCTGCCGGTTTTCTTCGTCTCCAAAGAGAAAGAGGACCGGGCGCTCGCCCTGCCCACGCCGCCACATAGCTGTAGCTGACAAGGGCGGGGTCCTCGCGCACGGCGCCGGGCGGGTCTGTTACCCGGTGTGTCGCTATGACCGCCCGAAGGCGGTGTTTGTCAAGGTGCAACGAGGAAGCGATTTTCCTCCTCACTATCCATCCCGAAAAAGGGCCGGGGTGGATAAAAGAATTTTGAAAAAGAATTACTCGTTCATCAGGCGACGAAGCTTTTCTAGGACTTTGTCGCGGCGGTAGATGATGGTGCGGTGGTACACACCTATTGTTCGCGCCACCTCTCTTGCGGAAATGTTTTCGAAGAAAAGCTGATCGATCAGCTCCCGATCTTCCTCCGAAAGCAGGAGCATTACATCCATCATCTGCTCAATCATAAGGTCGCGAATGGCGGCATCCTCTGCCGGCTCGACATGCTGGCCCGTCAGATATGAAAGGTGCATGCCGTCATCCACCATACGATCCAGAGATAGGTGCAACCCATCTTCGCGCTCGTATCCATACCGCTCCTTGCGATCTGCCTGCGCATACGCCTGATGTACCTCTCGGGGAACCTCCACATCTACGCCATCTACAGTGATGACGTAGCGGAATGTGCCGTCCTCGTTATGATATTTTCTGTAGTTGCGATCTTTCTGCCAATATTTCATAATCCTTCCTCCAGTCAGTTTTTTGTGATAGTCAAAAAACTGCTGGAGAAGGGCGGGGCGCGGCATCGAGTCACAACACATTTTCGATGACGATAATTAAACAAAAATTCTCCTTTCGGCCTTAGCCGAAATGGAGAATAAAGATAGTGAAACCGGCCCACAGAAGCGGTCCACAGTCCGATTGGCGTTCTCCATTTCGGACTGCTTCCATCACTTCCCGGTGAACAGTTGCAGCATTGTTATTCAGTTGTATTCACACAGCACCGGGAATCACCCTGCGCAGGCGGTCGCTGCGTGGCTGGCCTCACGAACTGATCGTTCCTTATAAGCCCATTGTATTGGCTTGTCCTCACTTTGACACGGTCATGAAATGTCTGTGCACGTGCAAAAAAAACATGAGTTCTCGGCAATAGAGCTCATCAGGAGTTCGTTTTGGGAGGTTAAGTGCTCGAAAACAGCAAAAAAATACCCGGACACAGAATGTCCGGGCTGGTGGGAAAAAATTTTACTGTTCTTTTGTTAAAGGGTCAAAGCCTAGTTTTTGAAGCATGTCATTACATTCATAAATTGGCTTAGTGTAGCAGCTATTGAGCATGAATTTATACGTCAAATGCTTTTCGCTGACGCCCAACGCACAGGTCGAACGGTTGATTAGCTCATCGCTCAGCACCGGTGGTAATTGCAACGCAATGCAAATCGCAACAATAGATTCGATGGTCGGTATATAATCGTCATTTGTTCTCAATCTTTGGACGGTTCTTGCTGAAAGCGAGCAAGCTT
>NZ_JAYFPU010000191.1:0-11383 GCF_034927525.1 Christensenella sp. | reverse complement strand
TATCTGGTCATTGTCATGATCGTAGTGGCGATCATCGCGATGTTCGTTCTTACAAAAACAAAATTCGGACGCTACGTATACGCGGTGGGCGGCAATGAAGAAGCGGCGCGCGCATCCGGTATCCCGGCTTCCAACATCAAGATGTTCGTATACATGATCTCCGGCCTGATCTGTGGCCTTGCGGGATTCCTGCAATCGGCAAGGATCGTTGTCGGACAGCCGAACATCGGTGAAGGGTATGAGTTGCAGGCGATCTCTGCTGTCGTCATCGGCGGCACGGCGCTCTCGGGCGGTATCGGTAAAATGTGGGGCACGATCGTCGGCGCGTTCATCATCGGCGTTCTCAACAACGGCCTCGACCTGCTGGGCGTGTCCTCTTACTGGCAGAAGGTCGTCAGCGGCGCGATCATCATCGCGGCGGTGCTTCTGGACCGTGCGGACAAAAAATAAGATACGATATTTTAAGGTTTATAAAGTTGCGGGGCGCCCGTCCCGTGGTGTTAATGAATAAGTAATAAAAAACAAAGGGTATTTAGGAGGAAAACATGAAAAAAGTATTGGTAGTAGTACTGGCACTCGTACTTGTTGCAACAGCTTTCGTGGGCTGTGCACCGGCTCCGGCAGCATCGCAGAGCGCAGAAGCTCCGTCCGAATCCGCAAGTGCGGAAGCGACGGATGCGGTTGAATGCGCTTCGGCAGCAGCAGGAAAAGATCCCAGCGAAATGACGTTCGGGTATCTTGTACAGACGGAAACGACAGAATTCATGCTGCACATTGTACAGGGCATTCAGGACAGATGTGACGAGCTTGGCATCAAGCTGATCGTAAATGACGCGGACGGCGATCCCTCAAAGCAGATTTCGCAGTGCGAATCCCTGATCAGCCAGGGCGTTGACGCAGTTATCGTAACACCGGTCGACGCGCAGGCGAGCGTTCCGGTCGTTGAAAAATGTAATGCGGCAGGCATTCCGGTCGTTGGCGTGTGCACAACGCTTGAAGGCGACATTCAGCCCGACGCATTTGTTGGCTCGGACGATACACAGTCCGCTGACCTCGCAGTAACGGCGCTTGCTGACGCGATCGGCGGCAAAGGCAAGATCGGCATGCTCCGCGGCATCGCGGGACAGTCTTCCGAAGTTATCCGCGGCGATGCGGCAAAGAAACTGCTGGAAGAAAAATATCCGGACATCGAGCTGGTTGTAGAAGACATCGGCAACTGGTCGCGTGACGAAGCAATGACGATTATGGAAAACTGGATCCAGAAATACGGTGAAGAGCTGGTCGGCGTATTTGCCCAGAACGACGAAATGGCGATCGGCGCGTGCAACGCAATCGAGAACGCAGGCCTCACAGGCAAGATCCAGGTAACAGGCATTGATCTCGTTGCGGATGCAAAAGAATATCTGGCTGACGGCAGACTGGCGGCAGATGTATTCCAGGATGGCTATGGACAGGGCTTCAAATCCGTAGACGTAGCGCTTGCCCTCGTAAATGGCGAACAGGTAGAAAAAGAAACATGGATCCCGTTCGAGCTCGTAACGAAGGAAAACATGGAAGAATATTTCAGCATCAAACAGCAGTAGGTAAAGCAAGACCATCATTTGAAGAAACTGTTTTATTACTTAGGATTAACATGAAAGAAGACAATCCACTTAAGCGGTACTGACCGCGCAGCGGAAAGCTTTTGATCGTGTATGTACCGGCCCGCCGCCCTTTGCGGCGGCGGAACCGGTTCAAATCGATATGATCTTTACAAAAAATCACATTTGACAGGAATAATAACCGACCTGCGGGAGCAACGAGAAAATGTGCAGCCCTGTATTTTTTGCACCATGCAAACCCGGCGGATAAATAGAAACCGAATGTTTGACAAAAATCCATCATTATATATAAAGGAGAAAACAATATGGAAACAGTAAAAGTTGGCGTAGTGGGATGCGGTAATATTGCCGACATCTATTTTGAAAACATTGCCAAATTTGAAAACATCGAGGTATATGCGTGCGCAGACCTTATGCTCGACCGGGCAAAGGAGCGCGCACAGCAATACAATTGCAAGGCAATGAGCGTTGATGAGATCATGGAAGACCCGGATGTGGAGGTCATCCTAAACCTGACGATCCCTGCCGCCCACCACGAGGTGGATATGAGGGCTTTGCAGGCCGGTAAGCATGTGTACAGCGAAAAACCGCTTGCTATCACGCGCGAGCAAGGGCAGGAGATCCTTGCGACAGCCAAGAAAAACGGTCTGCTCGTGGGCTGCGCGCCTGATACGTTTCTCGGCGGACGCCTGCAGACGATGAGCAAACTCCTCGATGACGGCTGGATCGGCAAGCCGATCGCGGCTACAGCATTTATGACGACATACGGACACGAAACATGGCATCCGAGCCCAGAGTTCTATTATAAGGAAGGGGCGGGCCCGCTTTTTGACATGGGGCCTTATTATCTGACGGCACTGGTCGCGCTTTTGGGGCCTGCAAAACGCATCAGCGGTGTGGCGGCAACGACATATAAGCAGCGGACGATCACCAGCCAGCCGCTTGCGGGCAAGGTCATCGATGTAGAAGTGCCCACGCACGTCAGCGGTACGATCGAATTTGAAAACGGTGCGATCGCGACTATGATCATGAGCTTTGATATGTGGGACAATAACCTGCCGCGCTTTGAAGTATATGGCACGGAAGGCACGATGAGCCAGACAGACCCCGACCCGCTCGCGGGGCCGGACATCTTCCACGGAGAGACAAAGCTGCGCAGGAAGGACGCTTCTGACTGGGTCGACACACCCGTACCGTTGCCGCGCCTTGATGAAGCGACGCCATGGTCAGTTATCCCACCGTGCTTTGATTACATGGAAAACAGCCGCGGCCTTGGGCTTTCGGACATGGCGCGCGCGATCCGCAAAGGCGGGGATTTTCGCGCGAACGGCGATATGGCCTATCATGTGCTGGAGATGATGCACGGATTTTATGATTCAGCCAACTCCGGGACGTATTACGAAATGAAGAGCACGTGTAAGCGCCCGAAAACGATGCCTGTAAACCTTCCCAAATGGTCGATGGGCGACTGAACCCGTGAATATATGACAGAAGGCACGGTAAATAAATTGTCATATGACAATAAAACAATAAAAAAGAGTAATTGACATAATGCGTGTTTGGTGATATGATAGGCGTAAAGACAGGAAAATGCTTTTACCACTTGGTTACACGTGTTAAATAATTTGCAAAACAGACTCTCATTGTGCAATTACATATGAAAGTAAGGCATAGCAGAAGCCTTAGCGACGGTTTATGACAGGAACAATTTACAGGAGGAATGGATCATGAAGTATTATTACGAACAGGATCAGGCAAAGACCAAGCATGATTTTTTGGGACGGCCTGTTGTCCGCAGCAAAAGGATCAACGATTTGCGCGATATGCTGATCGATGCGACGCCGCAGATATGCTCTGACCGGGCAAGGCTGTTGACACAGGCATACAAGGAGCACAAATCCGAGCCGGTGGTATTGAAGCGTGCATTGGCATTCAAGCATATCCTAGAAAATATGAAGATCAGCATACTGCCCGGCGAACTGATCGTAGGAAGTCTGGGTACAAAGCTGAGATGTGCGCCCATTTTTGCGGAGTTCGGCATGGACTGGGTGATTGAGGAGCTTGACGGCAATCCGGTACGGCCGGAGGAACGCCCGGGCGACCGTTATTTGATCAACGAAGAAGACGAAAAGGTATTGCGGGACATCCACAGCTTCTGGCACGGGAACGACCACGAATCGCGCTGCCGGGCAATGCTCCCCAAGGAGACGGATATCGGCAAAAAGATCGGCGTTACCGATTCTTACTGGCTGATGATCGGCGGCGACGGGCATCTGACGGTAGACCTGAAAAGCGTGGCTGAAAAGGGTTTGAAAGACGTAATCACACGTGCGCAAACGCGCCTAGCGGAGCTTGACCTATCCGAGCCGGAAGCGATCGAGCAGAAACCGTTTTTGGAATCGGTCGTGATCACCTGTGAGGCTGTGATCAGTTTTGCACACCGCTATGCACAGCTGGCGGTGGAAATGGCAAAGACGGAAAAAGACGCTCAGCGCAAAAAAGAGCTGATGAAAATCGCGGAGGTATGCCAGAACGTACCGGAAAACCCGGCGAGGGACTTCCACGAAGCGGCGCAGTCGCTGTGGTTTATCAACCTGACGATGCAGATCGAGAACAACGGACATTCCATTTCGTTCGGGCGGTACGACCAGACGATGATCGACATTTACCGCAAAGACATCGAGTCGGGCAATATCGAATACGACGATGCGCTCGAGATCATCGAATGCGTATTCTTAAAAATGTTCCAGCTGCAAAAAATCACCTGCTGGGACAACACAAAAGCGTTCAGCGGCTACCAGCTGTTCCAGAACTTCACGGTAGGCGGGCAGGATAGAAACGGCAAAGACAGCGCCAACGAAGTATCGTTTTTGATACTCAACGCACAGGCTGCGATCGCGCTCAATACGCCGTCCATCTCCCTGCGTTACCACAACAGGATCAATGACCGCTTGCTGTATGCGTCGTTTGACGTAGTGCGCATCGGCGGCGGGCAACCGGCGATGTACAGCGACGAGGTCTACATCCCAGCTCTCGTGAACCGCGGTATCCCGTGGGAGGATGCGGTCAATTATTCCATCGTGGGCTGCGTGGAAGCGATCGTTGAAGGCAAACAGACAGGCCGTCCCAACGGCGCAGGGTTCATCAACCTTGGAAAGGTGATGGAGCTGGCGCTTTACAACGGCAAAGACCCGAATACGGATATCTGCATGTGTGAAGGAGCGGGCAGCCTTGCTGATTTCAACAGCTATGAGGAGCTATACGAAGCGTTTAAAACACAGGCAAGATACTACTTCAAGCAACAGGTCGTGACGGACAATATCATCGACGAATGCACGGAGCTCGGCATTGCCGACCCGTATGTATCCTCGCTGGTGCACGACTGCATCGAACGCGGCAAGGTCATGAAGGCGGGCGGCGCGATCTACGATTATTGCGGGCCGCTTTATGTGGGCGTCGCAAACGTTGGCAACTCGCTGGCGGCAGTGAAGAAGGTCGTGTTTGACGACAAAAAGATCACGACGCAGCAGCTGATGCATGCGCTTGAAACAAATTATGAAGATATGACGACCACGCCGACAGGCGCGGAAATCCGTAAAATGATGCTGGATGCGCCCAAATACGGCAATGACGACGACTATGTGGACGATATCATGGTGGATTATTTCCGCTTTATCTGCGAAGAAACGGCGAAATACCACACGACGAGATATGGCCGCGGGCCGATCGGCGGCACATGGCAGCCGTCTACAAGCTCGGTTTCCTCAAACGTACCGTTTGGCTCGTTTGTGGGCGCAACGCCCGACGGCAGGCAGGCGGGAGACGCGCTTGCAGATACATCTTCGCCCATGCACGGGACAGATACGAACGGCATCACGTCGTCGCTAAAATCGGTAGGCAAGCTGCCGACGATCCTCGTGTCCGGCGGACAGCTGCTGAACGTGAAGGTCATGCCCGCGTCCTTGGAGCCCGGCCCCAACCTCAAAAAGCTGGTGGACGTAGTACGTACCTACTTCAGCGACTACAAGGGGATGCACGTACAGATCAACTGTGTATCGGCCGACACGCTCAAGGCGGCACAGGACAACCCGTCCGAATACAAAGACCTGATGGTGCGCGTCGCGGGCTACAGCGCGCTGTTCACGCCGCTCGATAAGGCGTTGCAGGACGACATCATCGAGCGTACGGAGCACGCGGTTTGATTCAGAACAACGATGGTAATATGAGAGCAGGAATGTACGGTTTGACGCCGATGCCTTTGTGAACTTGAGAGCAGGCTCGGCGTTCAAATCGACAGTCCTGTGGATATACAAGGAGTCGTAACAAAAAGAATTTGGGTCAGAGGTATGCACATGTTTTGGAGTGACAAGATAGAACAGGAAACAAAAGGCAATGTGTTTAATGTAGAACACTATCACATCAATGATGGTGAAGGGATTCGGACAAATGTATTTTTGAAGGGTTGCAACCTTTGGTGCTCATGGTGTTGCAACCCCGAATCCCAAATCTGTACGCCGCAATTGGTGATACATAACAATCTTTGCAACGGGTGCGGTTATTGCTGCGTCTCGTTGTGTCCGCAGGACGCGATCACACAGGAAGAAGACGGCAGCATTGTCATCGATAAGCAGAAATGCACGCTGTGCGGCAAATGTGTGGAGATGTGCCCCAATTCCGCGCGGGAGCTTTACGGCAAAGAGATGAGCGTCGCGGAAGTCATCAAAGAAATAGAAAAAGACAGCGCGTATTATAAAAACTCCGGCGGAGGCATGACCATTTCCGGCGGGGAACCGTGTATGCAGCCCGTGTTTGCAAGCGAGTTGGCGCAGGCCGCGCGCAGAAGGTATATCGACGTTGCGATGGAAACGGCGGGCGCGGTTCCGTTTGAAACGCTGTGGCAGGTGGCACAGTATGTGGATGAAATACTGATGGACGTCAAGTTTACCAATGACGAGCAGTTTCAGACGATCTCCAACGTGCCGCTCAGCGTCATCAAAGAGAATTTACGCAAGCTGCGCGAGAACGGGAAATATGTCAAGATGCGCTGCCCGATCATCCCGACCCTAAACGACAGCGACGAACACATCGGCAAGCTGATCGAGTGGGCAAAGGAGCTGGATATCAAGGATGTAGACCTGCTGCCCTTCCACCAGCTTGGAAAGTACAAGTACGATTCGCTAGACTATGAATATACATTGGGCGCGTTCAAGGATATGGACAAAAAGATCGTAGAACAGATGAAAGACCGCATGGTCGCTGCGGGCATCAATGCCTGTGTGGGCGGCTGATGTGCCGGAGGAATGATGCGTAAGAGGGAATGTGTACTCGGAATCGATATGGGGACAAGCAGCGTCAAGGTCGGATTGTTCGATTTACAAGGCCAGCCCATGGCCTTTGCGGATGCGTCCTATCCCCTGTATACGCCTAAATCCGGCTGGGCAGAGCAAAAAGCGGACGAGTGGTGGAGCGCGATTGGTACCGCAGTCAAAGACGTGGTGGAAAAAAGCGGCATAACGCCGGACGACATTATCGGCATGAGCGTGGACACCACCTGCTGTACCGTACTTGTGGCGGACAAACAGATGAACGTTTTAGCGCCGGCTATCATGTGGATGGATATGCGTGCGTCGGCGCAGGCAAAAAAGATGACGGCAACAGGCCACGACGCGCTCAAGTACAACGGTTATGGCAACGCTTCGGCGGAATCCATGCCGGCAAAGGCACTGTGGCTCAAAGAAAACGAGCCGGAGCTCTACCATCAGGCCGAACACGTTTTTGAGTGTATCGACTGGCTGATGTACCAATTGACAGGCGAGCTTACGGCAAGCATCGATACCATATCTACCCGCTGGTACTATAACCGCGAGGACGGCGGGTGGCCAACATCCTTTTACGAGGAGATCGGCCTCGAGGACGTACTTCATAAATTCCCGCAGACAGTGCTCGATATGGGGGTCAATGTCGGCGGCCTCAAAAAGGAAGCGGCGCAGCAGCTGGGGCTTCGCGAAGGCATCCCTGTCGGCGAAGGCGGTGCGGATGCGTTTGTGGGTATGCTCGGACTCAATGTAGTAGCGCCGGGCAGCATCGCAATGATCACAGGCACGTCACACCTGCACCTTGGCCTGATAGACAAAGAGATGCATGCGGCAGGCATGTGGGGTTCCTATCCGGACGCGGTCATACCCGGCCTGCAGTTGATCGAAGGCGGGCAAACCTCCACGGGTGCGATCGTCAACTGGTTCAAAACAAATTACTGCGGGGACATTGCCCGTGAGGCGCAGGAGCAGGGAAGAAGCGTTTACGACCTGCTAAATGAAGAAGCGGCAAAGCTGCCCATTGGGGCGGAAGGCCTGCTTGCTTTCGATTATTTTCAGGGCAACCGTACGCCGTATGCCGATCCGGACGTGCGCGGTATGTTCTATGGCCTATCTTTAAAGCACACGCCGTACCATCTGTACCGGGCAATTTTGGAATCTATCTGCTATGGGACGGAGCTCATTATGGAAACGTTCCGCAAGGGCGGCACAAAGCCGGACGGCATCTACATCTCTGGCGGCGCGGTAAAAAGCGAGCTGTGGCTTAAGATCCATGCAGACGTATGCAACCTGCCCATCCATGTCCCTAAGGTGACGGAGGGGCCGTGCCTCGGCTCTGCCATACTGGGCGCGGTGGCGGCGGGCGTATACAGCGATATCGCTACGGCGGCAGGCAGCATGGTGACCATCGAACGGACGGTTGAGCCGGATGCGCAGGCGCACGGGGAATACAGGTTTTTCTATGATAAATATGTAGAAGGCTATGAACTGATGAAGGGATGGATGCATAGCTTGACAATGCACATTTGATTGTAATATATTAAAAGGTAGAATTTTTGTGGAATTTGTGCAGAAATTACTATTGAATGTCAAAGGTGCAAAAAAGCTATGGATACAGAGTATATCAATGTTATGGTAAAAGCGCAAAAATCGATCGCGCAGCGCAGGCTTATGGTGCGCATCGCCAAGATGTATTATTACGACAATATGTCCCAGCAGGGAATCGCGGACGTCCTCGAGATTTCGCGTTCCAATGTGTCCCGCCTGCTGCGACTGTCGCGGGAGATGGACATTGTGGACATCAGGATCAACGACGCGTCGCTGAAATCGATCGAGATCAGTGAAAAGCTGAAGGATATGTTTGCGCTGAAGCAAATGATCGTCGTGCCATCCAACCACGACCCGAACATCAACCTTTCGAACATCGGCGTATCGGCGGCGCGCCACATCGAAAAGCAGCTAAAGGACAACATGAAGGTCGGTGTATCGTGGGGGCAGAGCGTTTACCAGACGATCTTTCACTTCGCGCCCATCGTACGCGCGAACGTGGACGTGGTGCAGCTGATGGGCGGCACGGCGTGGGACGATTCTTATATGTACGGTGTACAGCTGATCTTAAGCTTTGCCGACAAGCTCGGCGGCAGCGCCAAGATGCTGCATTCGCCGCTTACCTTAAAGAGCAGGCAGGTGCGCGATATGCTGATGCAGGAAGACGATATCAAACGGCATTTTGAAATGACGAAAAACTTGGATATCGCGGTGATCGGCATTGGCAGCAATTATGGGGACGCCAGTACGATGGTGCACTCCAACTACATCACCAAAAACGAGTCGGAGCAGCTGTGGAGCCAGGGCATCAAATGCCATATATGCGGACGGCATATAGATATGGAAGGAAAGCTGGCGGACATCGAATACAACAACAGGGTCATCGGCATAGAGCTGGAGGACTTAAGGAAGATTGGCAATGTGATTGCCATTGCCGGAGGACGGCATAAGGTGGAACCAATTACAGCCGCGCTGCGCGGCGGATATATAGATACGCTGGTTACGGACGAAGAAACTGCGATCCTCGTAGAACGGGAGGTGACGCAGCAGCGGTAACCGGACAAAAGCGAAAGGAGAGGACATCTTGGTCAATATTGTCTGCATAGAAACTGGATTGTAACATCATGTCCCTTGGTGAAAACGTGGAAGCAGTGAAAGCGGCAGGCGCCGATTTTGTCCATGTGGACGTCATGGACGGCGTGTATGTCAAAAATATTGCGTTCGGTCCCAAGGCAGTCGCAGATATCAAAAGCATTCCGGGTACAAGGGTGGAAGCGCATTTAGAGCTCCACAACCCGGAAAACTATGTCGAAATGTTCCACAATGCGGGAACGGACGCGCTGGTGTTCCAACTGGGTACGACAAACAACCCTATTCGCCTTTTAAAGGAGATACATGCAAGGGGGATGCTGGCAGGGATCGCGCTCAATCCGGCGGATCCGTGGGAAAATTTGAAGCACCTGGTGGATTACGCCGACTACATCATCATGATGGGCGTAGAGCCGGGGTTTGGAAACCAGACGTTTGAAGAGGGGGTCTATCAAAAAATAAGCGAGCTAAAGGAATTTCTTATAGCACAGGGGCGGGCCATCCCCATAGGCGTAGACGGTTCGGTGAACCTGGAACGCGCACACAAGCTGAAAAACCTTGGAACAAACTGGTTCATCGTAGGGTCTGCCATATTCAGCACAGGCAACCGGGAAGACCAGGTCAGTAAATTCAAAACAATTATAGGCTAAGCATTTCAAAAGTAAATTTAAGCAAAGGAAAGGTGGAAATGATGAGTAAAATGAAAGCCAGTGTATTTTATGAACCTTTTAAGATGCAAATGGAGGAAGTAGACATTCCTGAAATTGCCGCGAACGAAGTACTTGTGAAGGTAAAAGCGGTAGGCATCTGCGGTTCGGATCTCGAGTATTATTACGGTGGAAGCCCGCTTACAACGCCGGATGGCAAAGGGCCGCTTATTCTAGGTCACGAGACAGCGGGCATCGTGGAAGACCCGGGTGAGATCGGCGCTTCTATGGGGCTTAAGAAGGGCGACGAGGTCGTCGTGAACCCGGTTGCTCCGTGCTTTGCCTGCAAGCCGTGCCTGCACGGGCACTACAACGAGTGCGACAACGTCAAGGTATACGGCGTGGGTGAGAACGGCGCATTCGCGGAATATGTAAAATCCGCGGCGACCAACGTTTACAAGATTCCGGAAGGTATGTCGCTTGAGATGGGCGCGCTTGCAGAGCCTATGGCGTGCGCAAGCTACGGCATCAAAAAGCTTGACATCCAGCAGGGCGATACGGCAATTGTATTCGGCTGCGGCACGATCGGCCTCATCGATGTGCAGCTCGCGCACATGAACGGCGCAGGCCAGGTGATCGCGGTCGACGTGGTGGACTATAACCTCGAAAAAGCATTGGAGTTGGGTGCGCTGCACGCGTTCAATACGCTTGATCAGGATTCGAAGTATTATACGGCAGATCTGGGAGAGAGCATCCGCGCCATCAACAACGGCCGCCTCGCCGACAAGGCGATTTTGCCCACAGGCGCGATGAGCGCATGGCAGCAGGCGCTGGAGGTAACGGCGCCGTGCTCCACGATCGTATACTTCGGTCTGCCTTCCAAGGCGGATGCCGTGCTCCAGATCCCTGCCCTTGACGCGATCTATAACGACAGGAACATCAAGTTCTCGTGGCTGGCGCCGCTCGTATGGGATAATGTATTCGCCGCGCTCGCAAACGGCCGTGTCAAGCTGGATTCGTTGATCACACACCGTTTTTCGCTTGATGACATTGAAGAAGGCATCAAGTTCATGCGCGAATCCAAGGAAAAGAAGATCAAAGGCATCATGGTGATCGACTAAATCCGAATCAAAAAGACCGCCCTCCTGATCGGAGAGGCGGTCTTTTTATTTGGTTTGGGAAA
>NZ_JAYFPU010000055.1:0-15028 GCF_034927525.1 Christensenella sp. | reverse complement strand
GTTCGTTGTGAAGTCCATCGTATCGACAGACCTAGCGGACGTGATCGCAGCGCATTACGGCGTTGCGCTGCGCAGCGTGTTTACGGGCTTCAAGTTTATAGCAGAGCAGATCAAGCTGTCCGAGCAGACAGGCAAAGGAACCTTTGTATTCGGTTACGAGGAAAGCTACGGCTTTTTGCAGGGCGCGTTCGTGCGCGACAAGGACGCGGTGCAGGCCGCGATGATGGTGGCGGAGGCCGCGTGCTGGTATGCTTCTAAGGGAATGACGTTATATCAGGCGGTGATCGCCATGTACGAAAAATACGGCTGGTTTGAAGAACTCGTCGTTTCCAAAACACTTTATGGCAAAGAAGGCATCGAAAAGATACAGAACGCCGTCAAGACGCTGCGGGCGGACTATCCTGCTAAGATCGGCGATTTTGACGTACTTGCGGTACGCGACTATTTGAAGCAGGAGCGCACCGATATGCGCACGGGCGAAAAAACGCCCATCCCGATGGAAACATCGAATGTGCTATACTTCGAACTCGACGGCGCACGCTTCATCATCCGTCCGTCCGGTACGGAGCCTAAGCTGAAATCCTACCTGTCCGCGTCCTCTGCCGACAGAAAGGAAGCGGAGTACCTCCTTGGTAAGTTAAAGACAGATGCCGTTACGCTCATCGAAAAGCTGACGGATTGAGGAGGAAAGCATGGAAGCAGAGGTAAGGCACATGGTGGTTTTCAACCTGAAATATTCCAAAGACGATCCCCGCACCGCTGATTTTTTTGAAACAGCTGAACGGATATTCTCCAATCTCCCCATTGCCAAAAATTTCATGATGTGCAGCGAGATCAGCCCCAAAAATGGTTACGACTACGGCTTCTCCTTCGATTTCATGACACAGGCCGATTATGACGCCTACAATCAAATCCCCGCACACCTCGCCTTTGTCGAGGAACGCTGGAACAAAGAAGTGTCAGACTTCATGGAGATCGACTTCAAAGAACAATAAATACAAAAAGAGCCGCCCTCATGGCGGCTCTTTTTATGTTGCCTTTAGTCTTTTCTCAGCCGCACCGTGAACTCGCTGCCCTGACCAAGCTCACTGCTGACCGTAAGCTCTCCGTCATAGAGAGACACGATATGCTTGACGATCGCAAGCCCGAGTCCCGTCCCGTTGACCGCTCCGGCCCCGGAGTTTTTCGCCCGGTAAAAACGCTCAAAGATACGATCCAGTTCCTCCTCAGGGATGCCGATGCCGTCGTCGCGCACATGGATATACGCGTTTTGCTCATCCTCTTCAAGCCTGATCTCTATATTCCCGCCCTGCTTGCTGTACTTCACCGCATTGTCGCACAGGTTAAGGATCATTTCCTTCATGCGCGCCTTGTTCGCCCTGATCGACGCGCTCCCGTTGACCTGTGTCGTAAGGCCGCCTTCCTTGATCTTGTTTTCCAGAAGGTGCAGTACGTCATGCGCAACATCCGCGAGAGGAACCCTTTCCACACTTTCATCGATGCTGATCTGTTCTAGCTCAGACAATTGCAGCGTATCGTTGATCAGCCCCATCAGGCGGTCGGATTCTTCCGTGATCCGTTTTGCGTATTCCGTCACTTTTTGCGGATCGTCCACCATGCCGTTTTCAATCAGTTGGGCAAACCCGTTGATGGAGGTCAGCGGCGTTTTTAATTCGTGCGACACGTTTGCCGCAAAATCCTTGCGGATACGTTCCGACTTTTCGATGTCCGTCACATCGCTGATTAGTACGAGCATACCATACCCGTTGTTGCCTACAAAAGAGCTGTCCGCAACGATACTCGTATAAAAGCGGTATACCCTGCCGCTTAAGTCGTCACGCACCTCAAAGCGTTTGTTCTTTTTCTGCGCCATCGACTTTTCCAGTTTTTTAACAACGTCCTGCCTGCGGATAAAGTGCAGGATATTTTCGTTTTCAACATCCTCGCGCGCGCCCAATATCTCCTTTGCCGCCGCATTGATGAGCAGCACGTCCATCTCATCATCGACGATAAGCAGCCCTTCACTTAAGCTGTCGATGATGAGCGCTGTTTTTTTGTTCTCTGTTTTCACCCGTTCGATGTAACGGTTCAGCCGCTCAGCAAGACGCGTGAACGCCCGTGTGATATCTTCAAATTCCGAATAGGTACTTTCCACCTCGATATTTTTGCTTTTCCCGCTGACATACGCCTGCACAGAATCGTACAGCCGCCTAAACGGCCGCAAAACGCTTTTGGCAAACCTACCGGAAAAGATCACGACAACCACGACCAGTACAATAAACATCATGATGATAACTGGAATCGTCTGGTTGATGATGAGTCCCACATTGGTAAGCGGCATCGCATTTCGCACGATTACGCCGTCCGGCAGCTGCTTGGCGACATAGACCATATCATATCCTTTGGTTTCTGAGCGCCGCACCTCATAGCCAAAGGAACCATTGATCGCCTCTTTTATTTCCGGTCGGTCAAGATGGTTTTCAAGCACGCCATCCTCTTCGGGCGCATCCGCGAGCACTGTCCCGTCCTCAGCGATAAAGGTCAGACGGTTGTTCTGCCCGTAGGCCTGCTGGTATTCTTGCGCGATCTTCTGGTAGTCCGGATTTTGCTCGTCACCGACCGCAAGCGCGATCGCGTTGACATTGCCCTTCAGCACTTCGACCATGTCGTTTGCATACGTCCCGCGAAAGCTGAACGTAGATATGAGCACTGTCACCACCAGCGTGATCACCAGCATACATGTCGTAAACAATACAATCTTCTTTTTCACGTATTATACCTCAAAACGATATCCCACGCCGCGGATGGTCTTGATGTATTCACCACAGCGCCCCAGTTTCTTTCTCAATGTTTTAATATGCATATCCACAGTACGCGTCTCGATATCCGCCTCGATGCCCCATATCTTGTTCAGCAGCATTTCGCGCGTCAGCACGATGCCCGCGTTTTTCATAAAATACCGCAGCATCTCGAATTCCTTATAGGTAAGCTCGGTCTTTACGCCGTCCACATACAGGATATGCCCCGTCGTATCCATCACAAGACCGCCGTGCTCCATGCGCTGCACCTCCGGCTTGCCCGGCTGCCTTCCTGCACGGCGTATGACGGCATTCACGCGCGCGATCAGCTCCAGTACGCCGAACGGCTTGGTCATATAATCGTCCGCGCCAAGGTTAAGTCCAGACACCTTATCGACCTCCGTCGTACGTGCTGTGAGAAAGATCACAGGAACCCCAAAGTCTTCCTTGTCACGCAGTCTGCGGAACGTCTCAAAGCCATCTATGCCCGGCAGCGTGATATCCAGCAAGATCGCCTGCGGCTTTTCGCAGTCTTCGTATTCGCGCAGCATATCCTCGCCGCATGCGTATACATGTACGTCAAAGCCTGCCGATTGCAGGGTACACATTATCAGTTCCCTTACTGCTGCGTCGTCTTCCACCACCGATACAAAAGCCATAAACGTTTCACCTCGGTTTCATTATACCACAGCCCTACAGGATACGCCTGTCCTTATGCACGCCCGTTTCCGAGAACATCGCCCATTCCGCAATGTTTTCCGCATGGTCGCCGATACGTTCCAGATACTTGGCGATCATCAGGAAATCGACAATCTGGTCGATCTTATCCTGATCCTCGATCGCCATTTGCAGCAGCTCGTTTTTGACGACGTCGTATAAACGGTCTACTTCATTGTCAAGCTCAATTACCTGCTCTGCCAGCTCCATATCGCGGTGTACATACGAATCTACCGCCATATGCACCATTTGCGCCGTCGTTTTACCCATCTTCTGGATATGCTGCGGACGGTCGATGGTCAGGTTCTTGCAGATCGTGAGCGTGATCTCCGAAATATCCGCCGCATGATCGCAGATACGTTCGATGTCCGTGATCATCTTAAGCGCAGTCGAGATCATGCGCAAGTCCTTTGCCACCGGCTGCTGCTTCATGATCAGCTTCATAGAACGGCTTTCGATCTGCCGTGCCATCGCGTCTACGGTATCATCGTCCTCGATGATCTCCCGCGCGCCTACCGTATCGCAGTCCTCGATCACGCACAGCACCTTTGTGATGGTATCTTCCGCCATCGCCGCCATGCGTATCAAATCAAGGTTTAAGTTTTCCAGTTCCACATCAAATTTATTTCTCATTTTATTCTTCCCTTCTATTATTATCCAAAACGCCCGGTGATATAGTCCTCAGTCCGCTTGTCCTTTGGCATACTGAACAAGTCCTCGGTCTTTGCATATTCGATCATTTCTCCCAGCAGGAAAAATGCCGTACGGTCGGAAATACGTACCGCCTGCTGCATATTGTGCGTGACAATGACAACCGTATATTTCTTTTTGAGCTCGCTCATCAAATCTTCGATCTTCGTGGTGGAGATCGGGTCAAGCGCCGACGTCGGCTCGTCCATCAATATAACCTCCGGCGAAACGGCAATCGCCCGCGCGATGCACAGGCGCTGCTGCTGTCCGCCCGACAGACCGAGCGCACTTTTCTTGAGGCGGTCACGCACCTCTTCCCACAACGCCGCACCCTTTAAGCTGCTTTCCACAATACCGTCGAGGTCTGTGCGGTTCTTGATTCCGTGAATGCGCGGCCCATAGGCGATGTTGTCATAAATGCTCATAGGGAACGGATTCGGCTTTTGGAATACCATTCCGACCTTTTTCCTAAGGATTGTCACATCCACCTTCGGGTCATAGATATTCTCTCCGTCAAGTATCACATCCCCAGTGATCTTCACGCCCTCGATCAGGTCGTTCATGCGGTTGAGTGTTTTTAAGTATGTCGATTTTCCGCAACCGGACGGGCCGATCAGCGCCGTGATCTTCCCCTCCTCGACGTCCATATTGATATCTTTTAAAGCATGGTTCTCCCCATAATATAAATTCAGGTTTTTGGTTTCAATTTTGATACTCAAGTTTCAATCCCCCTGTCACTTATTCTTTTTCGACAACCGCTTACTCAGGTAATTGGTCAGCAGGTTGATCGACAGTACGATCACCACCAGCACCGCCGCAATGCCAAATGCCGCGTCGTTTTGCCCTTTAGCTGCATAGGTGTACAGCTGCACGGTAAGCGTCGCGCCCGATTCCATCATATGCCCGAAGAAATTGGTGGGCATATTCGTGCCGATACCGGACGTAAAGAGCAGCGCCGCCGATTCTCCAACGATCCTGCCGATCGCCAGAATGATCGCGGTAATGATCCCGGGAACCGCGCCGGGCAGGATGATCGTACGGATCATATGCCATTTTGTCGTGCCGATGCCAAGCGCGCCTTCACGGTATTCGTTAGGCACCGTCTTAAGCGCCTCCTGCGTCGTACGCACGATGATAGGCAGGATCATCAGCACAAGCGTCAGCGAACCAGCGAGGATGGAGTACCCCATCTGCAGCGTGACGCCGAAGAACACCGCGCCGAACAGGCCGTACAGCACAGATGGGATACCCGCCAGCGTTTCTGTCGTAAATTCGATCACGCGCACAATCTTTCCGCGCTTGGCATATTCGTTCAGATAGATCGCCGCGCCCACGCCAATGGGTGTGGCGATCAGCAATGTGATCCCGATCATGTAAAGGGTATTTAAAATACTGGGTAATATACCTACCGTCTTATTGAGCGCGCTTGGCGCTGTGGATAAAAACTCCCAGTTGACCTGCGGCAAACCGCGCACCATGATGTATACCAGTAAATAAAACAGGATAACGACCGTAAGGATCGCGCAGGCATAGATCGCAAATATCTGCGCGCCGTCTTTGGGGCGGCGCTTCTTCTTCATCAGGCTGATATCATTGGAAAGCTTTTCCAAACTACTTCTCATTGCTTGCCGCCTCCTTTTTCAATATCGTATTCAAAAGAACGTTGATGACCATAATGAAGATAAAAAGGACAAGCCCTATACTGAAAAGCGCTTCCCTGTGCAAGCCTGAGGCATAGCTCATTTCCGATACGAT
Organism: Christensenella sp.; assembly: GCF_034927525.1. Classification (NCBI taxonomy): domain Bacteria; kingdom Bacillati; phylum Bacillota; class Clostridia; order Christensenellales; family Christensenellaceae; genus Christensenella; species Christensenella sp. The sequence continues at coordinate 9,068 of NZ_JAYFPU010000055.1, read as the reverse complement.
CCCTGTGGTTAAAAAGCGTACGCTATTAAAGAGTCCCGGCATATTCACAACATTACCGGACACGAGGATGATCGCCATTGCCTCGCCAAGCGCACGGCCGATGCCAAGTACAACACCCGTGATAATACCCGATTTTGCCGCGGGTATCTGCACCTTGAAGATCGTCTGCATCTTTGTCGCGCCCGTGGCGAGCGACGCTTCCGTAAATTCACGCGGCACAGCCCTAAGGGATGTGATACTGATATTAACCACCGTCGGCAGGATCATGATCGTCAGTACGATAATGCCTGAAAGCATGTTGGCTCCGCCTGTAAACGTGTGGGTCGGGTCGTTTGCATACAGCAGCATTTCCAGCTTACCAATCTGCGGAACCAGCAATATCATGCCGAGAAGCCCGTAGACCACGGAGGGTATGCCCGCCAGAAGCTCGATCGCCGGCTTTACGATGCCCGCCAGCTTCTTATGCGCCACCTCAGACACAAACACCGCCGCCATCAGCGCGATGGGTACGCCGATCAGGATCGTGATGCCTGTTCCGACGAGCGACGTCAGGATCATCGGCAATATGCCAAACTTCGGATCAGCCGCCGTAGGCGCCCACTGCGTGCCGAACAAAAAATCCTTCAGGCCGATGGTGAACATAGCGGGCGCGCCGGATATGATCATATAGATCGTAATCACCAGCACCGCCACCACGGCAAACGCGCCGCAAAGTATAAAAACGCCCTTCATCGTTTTTTCAAGGGCGCTCTTTGTTTTCCTGCCGCCCATGATCGTAATATGTTCCATAGCATGCTCCTTATAAGGTCGTTTATAACCGCCTAAAGAGGCGCGGGATGCCCTGCGCCTCTTTAGGGTAAAATCTCAGAGGAAAAGTTTTATGAAACCGAGATCAGTTTGTTGTCCGCTACGATTGTCTGTCCCTCTTCTCCCATTACGAAATCCAGGAACGCCTGTACTTCGGGACGAAGCTCGCCGTCCGTCGTTATCATGAGGAAGGGTCTCGAGAGCGGGTATTCATTCGCTTTGATCGCGTCTTCCGTTGCCGGTGCGCCATCTACATTCAGCGCGATCACTGTATCGTCCAGTGCTTCTAAAGATACATAGCCGATCGCCGCCGGCGTTGCGGACACTGCCGTCTTAACTGCGCCTGTCTCATTTAGTTCCTGCGCATATTTGCACTTGTCCGCGACATCGAGTAATTCTTCAAACGCGCCGCGCGTTCCGGAAGCTGCTTCACGGCCGATCACCACGATCGGCTGGTCGTCGCCGCCAAGGTCTTTCCAGTTTTTGATCTCGCCGGTGTATACCTTTGCGAGGTCTTCCTTGCTGATATCCGTTACCTTGTTGGCCGGGTTGACGACGATCGCAATACCGTCGATCGCCATTTTGTTTTCCTTGATGCCTGTTTCTTCTGCTTTCAGCTCTCTCGAAACGTTGCCGATGTCGGATTTGCCTTCCTGTACATCCTTCACGCCTACGGAAGACCCGCCCAGCTGTACATCCACTATCACATCAGGATATTTTGTCATGAACGCTTCTTTTAAAGCATTCGCGATCGTTTCCATCGAGGTGGAGCCGGACATCTGTACTTTGCCGGAAAGCGCTTCATCGGAAGCCGGTGCCGACGCGGAGGCCGCAGCGCTTTCAGACGGAGCAGCGGCACTTTCGCTTGCCGCCGGTGCCTGCGAGGGTTGCTGTGCCGCAGGATTGCCGCCGCAGCCTACCAGTGCAAATATCGCTACGAGTGCCAGAGCTGTTACCATTACCAATTTCTTCATTTTCGTTCTCCTTGTTATGTTAAATTTAAAAGATTAACCGTTTGAGTACATTTGCATTATAAAGGTTTCATGTAAAATCACAACGCATGTTATGTAAAATACATGTAAAGAAAAAAGACCACGGCTAAACCGTAGTCTTTCTCTTTTTCTTCATTTATGCAGTTAAAATTTTCTGATAACCGTTCTTCATCAGGCTCTCGATCGCGCTTGTCCAAGATGAGGACTGCTCGCAATACCTGCGCGCGACGTCCTTTACCGTTTTGCCTGAGTAAAGATTCGCCCCCTCTGTCAGGTATTTCGATCCAAGCAGCCGCGCCATATAATCTACGCAATCCGCTTTCGTGTCAAACGCCATATATCCGCCGCGACCGTTTTTCAGTCCGCCCAGATTGTTTTGCCTGCGCGCCAGCGAGCTCGATCCGCTTCCGCTTTCCTGCTTTGTGATGCTGACCAGGAAAAGCGCATTCACGCCGTACTTGCTCTCCATTGCGGCAAACGTTTCGCCAAGGCCTGCCAGTTCTGTTCCGGCAAGGAGCTGTTCTATCTGCTCTGCGCTGTACGCCGTCAGCCTTGTTAAGTCTGATCCGTATTCATACGCATAAGCCGGAGCTGTCAGCGCTGTGGCCTCCGTCGGGATGTAGCGGATCTCGTCTTCTATCAGTACTGCGTTCCAGTCGCCGTTTACGTTTGTCATGTATATGCCGACTTCCGTTCCCGATTCCAGTATAGATACCGTCTCCCCGTTTTCCGCCGGGATATCTTTTACTTCCGTTTCTATGATCGTCATGCTTTGCTGTGTTTCAATTGCTTGTCCTTCCACATGCTCTTCTTCTGATGCTGCCTGTGTCACTTCGGGCAGCTCCTCCGCGTATGCGGGCGCTGCGCTCATAAGCATCAGAATCGTGATCAAGAAGAATGTTCCTAACAGGATCAATCCATTCTTTATCCGTTGTGTGGTACTCAACAAATCACCAGTCTTTCTATTTTTAATTTCCGTCCGTCGGTTCCGATAATACAGACCAACGTATCTAGTTTTACCACAAACAGTAAGATTTGTAAAGTTTTATTCATGATTTTTTAATATTTTGCACATTTTCCAGCACTCATTCCCCACTTCATTAACTTTTTTACAAAAGAAAAAACCACTGCCTGCGCAATGGTTTTTGATCCTGTCAATTTTTCTGTTTTTTATTCTTCTTCTAAAGTGACTTTCTCAATCTTGATCTCTGCCGTCGGCTTATCAGAAAAATCCGTCTTCATCGCAGCGATCTCATCTACAATATCCATTCCCTCGACGACCTTGCCAAACGCCGCGTACTGACCGTCAAGATGCGGCGAATCCGCATGCATGATGAAAAATTGCGATCCCGCAGAATTTGGGTCCATACTGCGCGCCATAGAGAGCACGCCGCGCTTATGCTTAAGCGGATTTTCGATCCCGTTCGATGCAAACTCGCCTTCGATCGAATATCCGGGGCCGCCTGTCCCCGTTCCGTTTGGGCAACCGCCCTGTATCATAAATCCTTTGATGACCCGGTGGAACGTAAGGCCGTCATAGAACCCCTCTTTCACGAGTTTTTTGAAGTTTTCCACTGTTTTCGGGGCAGCATTCTCGTCGAGTTTGATTTTAATCGTCCCGCAGACTTTGATTTTCATAAGAACCATTTTCTTATGCCTCCCGGTTTCCGGATACATTTACTGCACCTGATTTATGCCATTATTATAAGGCATTTCATAACATTTGTAAACCGTACACATATAATTTTAAACATTTGTTTACCAAATCACGCGATCAAGCATTGAATTAAGAAACGCGATAGCAACGCCAAAATTTGTAATCGGAACCCCTGCATTTTTTGCCTCGTCGATCTTGGAAAGCATATTTTTACGGTTGATCATGCACCCGCCGCAATGAACGATCACTTTGTATTTTTCAATATCGTCCGGAAATCCGTGTCCTGACGTGTTCTCAAAAACCAGTTCTCCGCCGGCGTATTGGTTTAGCCAGTTCGGCAACTTCTCCCGCGCGATATCGCCCTTCTGCGCGTGGTGCGTACACGACTCCGCGATCAGCACATGATCGCCCGACTTTAAGTCCGCGATAGAACGTGCCCCCTTGACGAATGCTTCGATATCGCCCTTGTATTTTGCCATCAGCATGGAAAAGGATGTAAGCGGGATATCCCTGCTCAGATGCTCGTTTACATATTTGAACACCTGTGAATCCGTGATCACAAGTTTGGGCGGATGTTTCAATTCCCCCAGCATAGGCGTGAGGTCTTCCGTTTTTACAGACACCACCCTACACCCGTTGTCGAGCAGGTCGCGCGTCACCTGCACCTGCGGCAGAATCAGCCTACCCTTGGGCGCCTGAATGTCCTGCGGCATCACGAGCATAACGACGTCCCCCACGCTTACCATATCGCCCGTGATCGATCGCTCCTCACCCTGCGCTGCATTATCAATGATCAACTGCTTGAGCTTCTGTGTCCCTGCACCCGTCTTTGCGTTGATCACAACAGATTTTTCGCCAATGGGCGCAGCCGCGCATGCCTTTTTTCCTTCAAATATATTATAGGCAACGAGTACCGGCGTATTTTTTTCTTTCAGCCGCCGCATATAGCCGCGCTCCACCGAAAGGTCGGTATCGCCGCAGCGGATCACAAACACGGCGATATCCGCTTTGTCTACCACCTCGTCCGTTTTTTTGATGCGCGCTTCGCCAAGCTTTGTCGTGTCGTCAAGCCCCGCCGTATCGATGAACACGACAGGCCCTATGGGCAGCAGCTCCATCGCTTTATAGACCGGATCGGTCGTCGTCCCCGCAACATCCGACACAAGCGCGATGTCCTGCCCTGTGATTGCGTTGATCGCGCTCGATTTTCCCGCGTTCGTCTTCCCAAAAAACGCGATATGCACCCTGTTCGCGCGCGGTGTTTCGTTTAATCCTGACATATTGTTCTCCTTAGAATCGAAAATCGCGTTCCCCAGCCTCGATCTTCGCGATATACTCGCGCGCCTTCTTACGCACCGTGTCGTTGGGGATCTGCTTCAGCTGCTCCTCGATCAGTTCGTCCGCCATCTGCTTGAATTCGTCGTCACCATAATCCGTCGCGTATTCCTTCAATGTGATCAGCGCGTTCGGCTGGCAGATATTACCGATCTGCCCCGCTTTCGCAAGACGCATAAAACGGTCGCCCGTCCTGCCCTGCCGGTAGCATGCCGTACAAAAGCTGGGGATATAGCCGTCGCGGATCAGCTCCTTCGTCATTTCGATGGGTGTCCTGTGATCCTCGATCTCAAACTGTGGCTGCTGTGTTCCCATCGTATAGCCGCCCACGCCCGTCGCGCTGCCCGCGCTCACCTGCGAGATACCAAGCTTGATCACACTGTCACGGAATGTGCCGCCCTCGCGCGTGGACAAGATCATTCCCGTATACGGTACGGTCATACGCAGGATCGCCACGATCTTTTTAAAATCATCGTCGCTGACCGCGTGCTCATAATCTGTTTTCTTCACGTCGCCCGCGTCACGGATGCGCAGCATGGAAAGTGTATGCGGCCCCACGCCGAACACCGCCTCTAGGTGCTCTGCGTGCATGATCTGACCAACAAGATCGTACCGCCAGTCGTACAGCCCATAAAGCACACCCAGCCCCACGTCGTCTATCCCGCCCTGCATTGCGCGGTCATGCGCGGTCGTGTGATATTCGTAATTGCTCTTTGGCCCCTTGGGGTGCTGATATTCGTACGTCGGCTTGTGATAGGTTTCCTGAAACAGGATATATGTACCGATGCCCGCATCCTTTAATTTTTCATAGTTTTCTACTGTCGTCGCGGCGATGTTGACATTCACACGCCGGATCGCGCCGTTGTCAAAATGGATCGAATAAATCGTTTTGATGCTCTCTAACAAATATTCCATCGTATTGTTGACCGGGTCTTCCCCCGTCTCCAGCGCCAGACGCTTGTGCCCCATTTTTTCGAGCTCTTTTACTTCCTGCACGATTTCTTCCTGCGTCAACTTTTTGCGCTCCATACACGACGAATGGTGATAGCCGCAGTAGCGGCATTCGTTTACGCAATAATCTGACAGGTAAAGCGGCGCAAACATCACGATGCGGTTGCCATAAATATGTTTTTTGATGCTCATAGCAACGTCAAACATCTCGTTTAACAGGTCTTCATCCGTAACAAAACTTAAAACAGATGCTTCCTCATGCGACAGCCCCTTAAATGCGCGCGCTTTTCCGATGATGCGTTTTACTTCTTCCTTATCCTGCGCTTTTTCCTTTGCCGCGGCAAGCGTACGTTCGATCTCGCCATGATCTATAAATTCCGCTGCCGTCATACCTTTTTTATCGTAAGCCATTTCTTTTACCCCTCTATTCTGCCTTCAACCCAAGTTCTGACAATCTTTGTTCCAGTTCTTCAAATTGCACCCCGAGCGGCACGTCCTGTGCGTCCCTGCCCGGATAGATATCGTATAGTTTCCTGAATGCAAAGGGCGTCGCCTTTTGCATGATGACATTTGCCCCGCAAAGGAGCGCGTCGCGCATGCCGCCCTTTACATTGAGCGCCGTGGTGGACGGCAGGTGGCACCGCGGCAGCAGCAGCCGCGCTATTGCGAGCACCTTTAACGTCTTGTGTGCGTCGCCGTCCTTAGCCTTTCCAATGTTTGTATCCGGATGCGCGATAAACGGGCCGATGCCCGCCATTTCCACACCTTCTTCTTTTAGCGTCAGCAGGTCACGCGCCAAAATCTCGTCTGTCTGTCCGGGCAGCCCGACCATAAAGCCGCCGCCCAGCTCAAAGCCCAGCGCTTTTAGCGTGCGTTGCGCCTGCAGCCTGTTTTCTAGTGGTACGCCATGTAATGACTGGTAAAGTGCCGCGTCAGCCGTTTCGTGCTTTAACAAAAACCGGTCTGCTCCCGCCTCGCGGATCAGCTTATATTCCGCAAGCGTCCGTTCCCCGATGGAAAGTGTCACTGTGCAATTTGCGCGCGCCTTGATGCGTGCTACGATGTCCGCGAGCATATCCGCCGTATAATACATATCCTCACCGCTTTGCAGGATGACGGTGCGGTATACCTTTGCTGCGTCCACCGCTGCGTCCACCAGCTCATCCGCGCTCATACGGTAGCGCGTCACCTTGTCCATGTGCGCGTTGATGCCACAATAAGCGCATATGCAGCGGCAATGATTGGAAAATTCGATGATCCCCCGCACAAACACAAGGTTCCCGTATTCCCGTGTCTTCACATCATTGGCTGCCGCAAACAACGCGCCATCCACCGTGTCGTCCGACAAGATTGCGGCGATCGCATCAACATCCGGCTTTTGCGTATCCAGTATATGCTGTCCAAATTCGTATTTTGCCATATTTCTCCCCCCAATAAAAATGCTGTCCCTTTGAATACAAAAGAACAGCACAAAACTTGCGTCTCATAAGCCGTCCTTCCGTTCAGAATCGTTCCTTGCGGTCAGAAGTCTTTCCTTATATTATAAATACCCGTTTTTTACACCGTCAATCCGGATTTTACCTCGATAATCCGGCGATCGCGCATCCTTTCAGCACTGCCATATCTACGCTGATCACATCCGCCTCGATCCCCCTGCTTTGCAAAAACGGCAGCAACGTACTAAGCGCCTCATGTTTTAGGCCGAACATCTTCTCGTATGTCGTACCCTCGATCGTCATACACACACGGGGATTTGTCTTGCATGCCTTCAGTGCCATCGCCGCCATTTGCAGCGCAAGCAGCCGCCCCGCACGCTTCGTCAGGTTGAGCAATATCTCGTACGCCGCTTCCCTGTCCTTTTCACCGGTAAAATGATCCGCGACCACACCCGTGCGGTCTGTCAGAAATTCGTTCACCTGCATCGTATCGAGCTGCGAAACGAACGGCTGTTCAAAAACGCCTTCCGCGCTTGCAACGCGTAGGGTGAATCCACACAGGTTTCCCAAATATCCGCCGCTCGTCATTTTCTCAAATACACCCACGCCGGGGTTTTGAAGGCTGTTGTCAAACGCAATGTCGATATCGCAGCGCGGGAGCTTATCATAGCTTCCCGCCTCCGCATTGACGACCGTCACGCCGTCCGGCTGGTGTCCGTTCATTTTTTTGATGTTGCCGATCGTCTCCATATAACAGCTGTTGCTGCCCGTACCGAGGATCGTGCCCGTAAAGGAGCCGTAGCCCTCCGTTAATTTTTCCGCTTTCCCCGCAAGCGCCGTCGCCACCGAGTCGTTCAATACGATCACGCTACAGTCGCTTGCGCCCAGCTTCGCAAGGCTTGCGCATATTTCTTTGCCGAGCAACTTGCCGCCCGCTCCCTTCACCTTGACCTCCTTTGTGATATCGACGATCTCGCTGTCGATATTAGGCAGCGTCTTGGCGCGGTAAGCAAACGAGATGACGATGTCCGTAGTAATATTTGTCAGCGGGAAGATCAGCTCCGCCAGCGCATCAAAAAACGCCTGTGCGCTAAGCTCCTTTTCCACACCGGGCATGATGTAGCGGAACACCTCCCCTGTGGAAAACTTTCCGTCCGCATCAAACTGCGCCACCGTAATACGCAGGTTCGTCCCTCCCGCGTCAACACACAGCACCGGTTTTTCGCGCTGTACGTCGTCCTTTAAAGCAATATATGAGGGCAGCATCAACAGCGAACTCGGCTGTCCGCACAACCCCTTTTTCATCTCATCGATATATCGGTCGATCTCGTCTTCCGGCACGACCGTTTCATATCCCATGCAGTGCTTTTGTAAAAAATCTTTTGCTTCCAAATATATATACTCCTTCTCCAAAATTCTGTTATTTTTATTATACAGAAAAACCGGATGTTTGCAAAGCGCCTGATCCTGTTTCCCATTTTTTGTATATGGGTTGAGCCTTTTTCCTTTTTCTGCTATAATACAAAAGGTTTATTCCAAAAAAAACGTATCTTTCCCTGATACGTAATAAAGGTGGGATTTTTATGTCTAGACTAGTAGGAACCATTTCCCGGGGCATCCGTACCCCGATCATTCGCGAAGGCGACGACTTAGCGCAGATAGTAGCAGATTCTGTCCTCGAAGCGGCAAACGCTTTTGACGGCGGCTTTGCGGTTCAGGATCGCGACGTGATCGCTGTGACGGAAGCCGTCGTGGCACGCGCGCAGGGCAACTATGCGTCCGTTGACGATATTGCTGCCGATGTGTCGGAAAAATTTGGCGACGAAGCAATCGGCCTGATCTTCCCGATCACCAGCCGCAACCGTTTTGCGATTTGTCTGCGCGGTATTG